>JAUVYC010000265.1 GCA_030603285.1 Spirochaetota bacterium | reverse complement strand
GGGTGTACCTTTGATGGAGGGTATGCGGAATACATGGTGATTCCAGAAAAAGGAGTTGAGAGAGGTGCTCTCGTCAAGATAAGCGATTCTGTATCGGATATCGCAGGAACGATGATTGAACCTGTTAGCTGCTGTCTTCATGGGTTGCGACAGATCGATATACAGCCGGGTGATTCGGTTGTAATATTCGGATCCGGTCCTATTGGCCTCAGCCATATGATAGTTGCAAAAAATATTGGTGCGGGGAGGGTAGGAGTACTCGATATGGTAGAGGGGCGTCTTGATGAGGCTGCCTCATTCGGAGCGGACATAACAATCAATGTAAACAGTGCTGACTGGGAGAAGGATATACTTGATTATTTTGGTGAAAATGGTGCAGATGTTGTCGTCACTGCTGCTCCGAGTGTTGGCGCTATTGAGAACGGTATAAAAATTGTGAAGAACGGCGGGAAATTATTAATATTCGGCGGGCTTCCACACGGAACCAGGTGGAATATGGACCCTAATATTGTTCATTACAGGGAGGTAACAATATTTGGGAGCATTGACGCGACAATAGATGATTTCAGACGGGCAGCAAGGATGGCTCCTTCTCTTAATCTGGAAAGATTTATAACCCATACTTTTACTCTGGATGATGCAGAAGAGGGCATGAATATCATGCAAAAAAAGGAGGGGCTTAAGGTTATATTTGATATGAGCAAATTTTGAAAATATTTCTGGCAATGAAATCGAATGTAAAAAAACATTCATAGGCGACATAGCGGATTGCACCTACTGATGGCATATCAATTTATTTTCTTTATAAAAACTTTAGTTTAATTAAGGAGAAATGATCATGTTTGAAAATGTTAGCAAAAAAGATTTAGAAGAAGGAAGAAAGTATCTTATGGAAGGCTCTGTTGGCGGCGTTATTACCGTATTGATTGAGAGTGGAAAAGGTGCGGTTATCAAAGATATGAATGGGAAAGAATATATCGACTGCACATCTCAGGCCTGGACATTTAATATCGGGGTGAGCCACCCGAAAGTTATCGAAGCAGTAAAGGAGCAAATTCAAAAGATCACACATGTGCGGACAAGCTTTGAAACCATCCCCAAACTTCTTTTGCTGAAAGAACTTGGAGAGATTGCACCGAAAAATTTAAAGAAAATCAGTTTTTGTTTGCATGGTTCAGTTGCAAATGAATCTGCATTGAAACTTGCAATAACAAATAATCCAACAGGGATGAAATTCCTTTCTACCTTTGAAAACTACTCAGGAAGGACACTTGCGACAATAGCAGCAAGCTGGCCCCATCATCCCATAAGCAGATTATTTGCACCATTTATGGAGCATTTCATCCGCATTCCAAATGCATACTGTTATCGATGCCCCTTTAATCTTGAATATCCGAAATGTGGAATCCTGTGCGCTGAATATGTAAAAACGATGTTAGAACGAGGGACTGAGCAAGTTATCGCGATAATCATGGAACCCATGCAGGCAAGTGGCGGCATGGTTCCTCCGCCTGAGGGATATTTGAAGCGACTCAGAGAAATATGCGATGAATTTGGGATACTGCTTATTTTTGATGAAATACAAACGGCTTTCGGCAGATTGGGGGCAATGTTTGCATGTGAAATATATGGTGCATATCCTGATATTCTTACCTTCGGTAAAGCAATTGCCGGAGGGTTCCCGCTTGCAGGTGTCATGCAGAGGGCTGATCTCAAACCCCCTGAGCCTGCGACCGATAGCTTTACATTTGCCCATTTCCCTGTTTCTTTTGCTGCGGCTATAGCAACTCTCGATGTTATCAGGGAAGAAAATCTTATTGAAAAAGCAAAGAAAATGGGTGAATACTTTACTTCATGTTTAAAGGATCTTCAGAAGAAGTATGAGCTTATCGGCGATATACGGGGCCCTGGGTTGATGATCGGGATTGAGCTCGTTAAAAATAGAAGAACAAAAGAGATGGCAAATGACATATGCCATCAGATTGTAAAGGATTCTGTCGAAGATGGAGTCATTTTTGGAGAAAGTAAGTTCAAAGGGATCGGGAATGTACTGAAAATAAAACCTCCACTCGTCATTTCAGAGGGGCAGGCTGATAAGGTGCTGGAGGTATTTGAAAGTCATATTAAAAAACATTCAGAAAAATTAGCGAAAAGTTAGTTTTCAATAAAAAAGGCAGGTAATACATAATGAAGCCATTGTACATTCAAATGCTTGAAGAGCTTTATGGAAACTCCAATGGCGTGTTTGATAAATTGGATGAGAATGATTTAACAGAGATTACATCATTAATTATAAAAGCTAAAAAAATCTATGTTCTTGGGATCGGACATTCAGGTATGTTCGGCAAAATCTTTTCCATGAAACTCAATCATGTCGGGTTAAAAGCCTATACAGTCTTTGATGAAATAAACCCACCGTTTGAAAAAGATGATGTATTTATCGCTATCTCCCAATCAGGTGAAACAAGTACTATAATATCACTTGTTCAGAAAGCAAAAAAAATAGGCGGGAAAGTAGTAGGGATTACCTCAAACGAAGGATCGACACTCTGCAAGCTATCGGACGCAATTTTGAATGTGGAAAAAGTTTCAGATGATGTAACATTCAAGGCCCTTGTTGCAATTGGAGATAAAAATAATCAGAACCTCCTCGGGTTGTTGTTCGGTTTCAATATTTATATTCTCTTATATTCCATAATAATCATGATTACAAAGGAAAAAGGGGAAACGCCGGAGTCCATTAACAGCAGGCATGCAAACCTGCAGTAACAATTACAATAATACGAAAATATGATTTGGATACTTGGGGCAACCACAGGTGCCTGGGACAGGCAAACGGGTTGCCCCTACATTATTGGTTGGATGTTTTAAGATTATAGTAAATTAATTGTAATGATCATAACATATAGTATAAAAATGAATTTAATAAAATCCTGAGATTAATGATTGGTATTGGCATACCAATATACATGTATAATATTGTAGGGGCAGGCCCATGTGCCTGCCCTAATGCGGACAAGCCGCATTCTTGATTTTAAAGATATTTTCCTGCAAACTAAAGTTTGTGCCAAAAAATCAAGGAAATTGTTATTAAGGTACTAATGAGAAGCATGGTACTAATATGGAAATGGTATTTTCTTACTATCTATTTATCCAGCTCGGTCCTAACAACGAGACCTATTGTCTCAAACAAATATGGCTTTTTTACATAAGCGCCTGCACCCAATCTTTGAGCCTCTTTGACCCGGTCGGTTTCAGAAAACCCGCTTGCAATGATGGCTTTCTGCCCGGGGTGCAATTCGAGAATTCTTTTATAGTACCTTAATACCGATTTTCTTGCTTTTTAGGCAAGAAAATTTTTATAATCGAGAATGTGGCTTGTCCACATTAGGTCTCAAGCCCGTCAATTCCGGGATTCATAATCATATCTAACAACAATAAATCTATTGAATGGCTTCTCATGTAAATAACCGCTTCCTCACCGCTTGAAACTGCAGTGACGGAATAATCCAGTTTCTTTAACATGACAGACAATATTTCCCTTTGTTCTTCAATACCATCCCCAATTAAAATGGATTCTCCCTTGCCTATATAATCTTCCCTGGATATTGGGGACTTATCCGTGACGGATTCTTTTCTGGTAACAGGAAAATATAGTGTGAACCTGGTTCCTTTTCCTTCAGTGCTTTGAACATCAATATATCCGTTATGGTCTTTTACTGTTCCCCATACGACGGCCATCCCCAATCCTGTTCCGCTTCTTCCCATTATCTTTTTTGTAAAGAAAGGCTCAAATATTCTTTGTATCTCTTCCGCTAAGATGCCTATTCCATTATCAGAAACTGTCAGCGTAAC
>JAUVYC010000182.1 GCA_030603285.1 Spirochaetota bacterium | reverse complement strand
AGTTGAAATACCGGGCAAATGAAAAGCTTTATAAACTGGATTTTCCTCTTTATGGAAGTCTCCAGCTGCTCTATGAAAATGAAAGAATAAACACCGCAGTTTCACTTGATTATATAGGCGAATCAGGGATCGGTGAAACTTACCTTCTGGGCGGAACAGAATATTCTTATATGAAAATCGGGTATTATGCTTCGGATTGGGGGTACGGTTATTCAATCAGTCCATTGGGCAGTTTAAATATTATTGATGACCGTTATCCCTCAAATATTTTTTACCGGAAAAACTATCTGCCGCATCCCTGTTTCACCATGACGGTAGGGAGTCAAAGACTTCACCAGCAGACTGTTTTTACAAACAGAGAAAAGAACATAAAGTCTGTAAAGGATACTGATCTGGGCCTCCGCGCGATCTGGAATGAAAACGGCTCAACTGTGAGTTTAGGACTAATCCGGAAGCTTGGATATCCGCCGCCCCTGTTCTTCTTAACAGCAGAAAATCCTGGTGATTCGGGTAACCTGTGGATAGAACTGTGCTGGGAATACTATAAAACATCACGTGATATCTGGAGTTTCGTCTTTGGTGTTAAAAGAGAGTTATCCGGTGCCGTGCTTTACGCTGAATATGTCATGGATGGAGCTCAAAATTTTATATTCCTTGAGGAAGTCTTTCTTTTTAACCCTTCTGCTCAATTTGATTTGAAAGGATTTTTTCATATTCCGGATATGAGCAGTGCTTTTAATGGCTCTATTCCCATGAGTGTTGAAAGGAATATGGTTTTTGAGCCAGGATTTTACCTTTTTTTGGGAAAAAAGGATAAATATTTTTCTCCTCTTAAAGAGGATAATAACAATTCGATTTATTTCAAACTGAAGTATAGTTTTTAAGTCTTTTTGTTCGGTTTATTATGGATATTAACCGGAATATTTCGGGCAACCACTTGAGGCTGTCCCTACATTAATGATTGGAAGTGGCATGCATACAGGTTGTACCTTATGAGGAATATCATAAATCTAAACAGGTTAATCTTGTGGTTTTTTCAGGGTTGAGATCGAATCGAGTCCCTCCGGATTGGGGAGAATATACTTAACCGGCTGTATTTTGCCATTTTTTTTGTATACTTTTTCAACATACATATTTTTTAATATTGAATGCACGATAAGAAGATCATCCTCAATAATTGATCCGGTTATGTAGGTCATTCCTTTAATAAGAACATTATTACCAATAATAACCGGATTCTCGCTGCTGCCGGTTATTCTCACTCCCGACTCAATATTGACATTATGCCCCAGTTTTACATTTCCCTTGATTATATCTCCCAATAAAATATTAGTGCCGTTTCCTATCTCGATTGTCTGGTCAGGATAGGTAGAGAGAATTACATTTTCTCCAATGGTTACATTATCACCGGTATTCACGTTTCCCGTCAACTGTGAGTGCCGCCCGATTGTTAATCCTCGGTTAAGATTGATGTTTTTCCCTATTGAGACTCCTTTCCCGATTCTGATATCGAGTGCCGGGAACTTTTTGTCCATTTCAATTATTCTCTGAACTGTCTCCTCAGCAATAAAAAAGTCATCAGCATCATCGATGGTAATTATATCCTTTAAACGTTCATATATCATCTCACGGTATGTTCCTTCCATCTTTTTTAATACGCTTTTCACATTAAAGGCTACGACATAGCTATTATTTGCTACCCTGGAGGCACGGACTATATGGCCATTTTCATTGAAGATCTTTATGAGGTCGGTAATATATATTTCACCCTGTACATTGTCTGCTGTAATGTTGTCAATATATCTTTTCAGAGGTTCCATATTAAACGCATATACACCAGTATTAAACTCCCGTATGTTTAACAGTTCATCCCTTTTGAAGATCTCGATATGATCTTTAAAAATTACCGAATAGTCTGTGGTTGGGTCCATTGCCAGAATATCTTTGTATTCCTTGATTTCAATGACTTCATTACCGTTTGACTTTGATTTAATTATTCTTCCATAATAATTTTCTTCGGTCTTTCCCTCAAAGATTCCTGTCATTACAAGCATTTCATAAGCGCATGAATTAAAGCTCTTTTTAAACCGGCGGATCGTATCTGCTGTAAGCAATCCCATGTCACCGGGAAATACATATACATCTCCATTAAAAGAAGACAACGCATCGTTTTTAATTACCACTTTTACCGCATCACCTGTACCTCTCTGTTCCTCCTGGAAAACAAATATCCGGTTTTTCCTCTTCCCTAAAGTACGGGCGACCTGGATTGCCTTTTTCCCCACAACAATTACCTGGTTTTGCGAAGAAAGCCCTTTTAAAGCAGCTTCACTAACACGGCATACCGACGGCATTCCCCATATTTCGTGAAGCATCTTTGATTTTTCCGATTTAATTCTTTTCCCATGGCCTGCTGAGAGTATTATCGATACTTCATGGCCCTGGTGGTCAATTTTATCACTTAGTTCTTGAAGTACTTCGAGTATTTTGTTTTTTTCTTTATCCAAAATTTTATTTCCTCTTAGATTGATTTTATAATTTAAAACAGTTATGCCACAGAGTCACAGAGTCTCAGAGAAATAAGTAATATAATATTTTCAAAACTATTATCATTTTATTTTTTAAATCTCAGTGTCTCTGTGGTAATATTATTTAGATAAATTGTTAAATATATTTATTATATTATACCCATAAAAATATATTTTTCAATATGCAAAATATAGTAAGGAAAAAACTTTGAGAAAACCATCTGACGTTCAGGAGGGCAGACCCCTTTACATTATCGATGGGTACAATGTAATTCTCAATAGAAAAGCATTTCTTCGCGGGAAAAGTTTGGAGGAAAGCCGCAATTATTTTATCCGCCTGCTCGATTCGTATGCTTCCAGGAAAAAAGTTGAGATCACTGTTGTATGGGATGGAACCGGAGCACCTGTTAACGGTATAAAAGGAGCGGCCCGGGTAAAAAATATCTATTCAACCTCAAACCGTAATGCAGATGAAAAGATTGTCAGGATGGTCGAGCGTATGAATAACAGAAAGAGAATTACTGTTGTTTCAAATGACAGAAAACATATTGTTGGAATTGTTAAAAGTCTTGGAGCACATTCGATGACTGCAGGAGAATTTCTCAGCCTGACAGGATTTCACAGGATAAAGGGGAAGAGGGGCCCTTATAACAGGGATACTTATAACAGGGATGCTGGCAAGAAAGAAGGTGGAATGTATAATTCACAGTATGATGCTTTTGAAGAAAAAAGTGGGGCAAACAACCTCTCGGTGGATGAATGGCTAAAGCTTTTTCAGTCAAAGAACAAATAAAATGGAGCGGCTCTATGAAATTTGATTTATCGGTGCGGGGGATGAGAGATTATTATCCTGATATTTTTTCCCAATTGAATTATATCATCAGGGCCTGGAAGGAAACTGCACTTGCTTACGGGTTCGAAGAGTTTGATGGCCCGGTTCTGGAGACACTCGAGCTTTATAAGATAAAATCCGGCGAAGAAATTGTGAATCAGCTTTATAATTTTACTGATAAAGGCGGGCGTGAGCTTGCATTAAGACCCGAGCTCACCCCGACATTAGCACGAATGGTATCAAAAGTTCAGAACCAGGTATCGAAACCGATGAAATGGTTTTCAATACCAAGATGTATGCGGTATGAAAAGCCGCAAAAAGGAAGGCTTCGGGAGTTTTTCCAGTTTAATGTTGACATACTGGGTGAAGAAGGCGAGATGGCCGATCTTGAGATCATCTCGGTTGCAATTGATTGTCTGCTCAAACTCGGGCTCAGTAAAGCGGATTTTGTTGTTAAAATAAATAACAGGGATTTCGCAGCTGAATATTTTATAGAAAACGGGATCATAAAAGGAAATACCCACGCGCTCTATAAGGTTATTGATAATGCCAGAAAGGTAAAAAAAGAATTAACCCGGCCCGCAATTAATGAACTTGGTTTTTCCGTTAAACAGGAGGATGCAATAGAAAATTACCTGAGTCTCAGTAACTCAAGCGACCTGGCAAAGCTTTCAATATCAAATACGGGAAAGGAATCGCTTCTCGATCTTTTCTCTCTTATTAATAATGCAGGGCTGCAGGATTACTGTGAGTTTGATCCTACTATAGTGCGGGGGCTTGACTATTACACCGGTACAGTTTTTGAGATCTTTGACAGGAGTGAAAAGATGAGAGCCATATGCGGGGGCGGAAGGTATAATAATCTGCTGAAAGAGTTTTCAGGGGTAGATCTTCCTGCCTGTGGCTTTGGAATGGGGGATGTTGTTCTTGGAGAGATCCTGTCGGATAAGGGGATGTTTCCAGTATATCAGAAACAGGTTGATTACTTTCTGGTGCGGGTAACGGATAATGAGCTGGAGCTCATGTTGAGGATCGCTCGGTCTTTACGGTCAAGAGGGTTAACCGTTGAGTATACGTATAAATCACTGCCTGTGAAAAAGCAGATGTCAAAAGCATCAAAAATACCTGCAAAAAAGGTGTTGATTTTTGGAGCTGATGAAATTGCCCGCGGAAAGCTTGTGGAAAAAGATCTTTCCACAGGAGAGGAGATTGAAGTTCCGGTTGATTCATTGTTTTAATAAATTTTGGGTGCCTTTATTAGTACCTTAATAACAATTTCCTTGCTTTTTAGGCAAGGAAATTTTTATAATCGAAAATGTGGCTTGTCCACATTACGGATACAGTTTCTTATATGTTTCAAACTGCCCGGCCTCCACAGGGAACGATTGTTTTGTATTCACTGCCAAAAGGAAGCCACCTCCTTTGGAGGTGGGCTATAATATTTCTAAAAATATTAATTCAAAGGCTATGCCTTTAAAAGCCTTTTGGCTTGGAAACCACCACCTGCTTTGTAGGTGGTCTTTTACGAGATGATGAAACAAGCTGTTTTCCATTTTCATTAAAAATTACTGCTTTACATCCAGTCCCATGTAGCTCATCCTTTACTCCTGTCATAGTTTAATGTCTATTGTGCCATCACCCATGTCAAATATTCCGTAATACTTAATAAAGGATGTAATGCCTTTATAATCACATTGGCCTTCTGTACCACCTTTATACAAAACGGTTGACGCAGCATTCGCTGCTCCGAGTATCCCGCATATTTCTATTGGGAATTTCCTCAGATGAAAATAAAGGAACGCTGCCTGGAATGAATCACCTGCCCCAACAGTGTCCTGTACCTTTACCCGCAGGGGGAAGGCGGAAATGCGGTAGAGTTTATTCCAGTGCCTGATGATTATCCCCTTTGCACCTAACTTTATCACTACCGTGTTTGTCCCTGGGTTTACACGTTTTATTCCTTCAACAGGGTCGTAGGTTCTGGTAAGAAAATACGCTTCGCGCTCATTTAAAAAGATGATATCTGTTAACGGATATATACTGTTTTTTAAAGTTGCCAGGGCCTTCTCATTTTCCCATCCGCCGCCCACATTTGCATCATAGGACGTCAGAATTTTTTTATCCCGTGCAAACTTGAAAACAAACCGTATTTCTTCCCGCAATCGGGGAAGGAGGAAATAATTGCATGAATATACGAGGTTCGATTTTATAATATATGCTTTATAATCAACCCTATCGATGGAAAAGGTTTTTAAAGTGCCAGGATATGTTGCAACCTGGCGCGGTGTTTCTTCTTTTTCTGCTGTAAAAATAAGGGTGAAAGGGCTCTTTTTATTTTTTAT
>JAUVYC010000145.1 GCA_030603285.1 Spirochaetota bacterium | reverse complement strand
ATTGTGTTTTTTTGCACAAGATCTTGATACAACATATCTTTGCTATTCTAATGGCCAGCTGTCTAAAGAAGAGGTTCCTGATGAAATCCTTAACTTTGTCTCATTCTATAAGAAAAGCCATGGGATATATCCTGAATGTCTGGTCTTTGACTCAAAATTAACAACCTATGAAAATCTTAATATTCTTGATAAAGACTTTCACATTCAGTTTATAACACTAAGAAAGAGAGGCAAGAATATCCTCCAGGATATAGACAATATAAAAAGTTGGAAAAGGATTAAGCTGGACAAATCCACACGAAAATATCAAACATTGAAAATAAAAGAAAAATCAATAACTCTAAGGAACTATGTGGGAAAGCTTCGAAATATAATCGTTACTGGCACGGGCCGTGAATTACCGATGCTTATCGTCACCAACAACTTTGATATACCTGCCAAACAGATCATCGAAACGTATGCTCTTCGCTGGTTAATAGAAAACAACATTCAAGAAAACGTTGATTTCTTTACCCTGAATGCACTTTCATCGCCAGTGATCGTGAAAGTTGATTTTGATATTGCTATGACATTAATTGCTAATACACTTTACAAAGTTCTGGCAAGTAATTTTAAGCTCTTCAGCAAAGCAAAACCGAAAACTGTTTATAGAAGTTTTGTTGCAGGCAGGGCTAAAATCGTAATCACTCCTAAGACAGTAAAGGTGACATATGGAAAGAAAGCCTTCAATCCGGCAATCATGGATTTTGTAAAATCTTTACCACCCTTGAATGTACCTTGGATGGATAATAGGTTTCTCGAATATTCTTTCGAATAAAAATAGTATTTTCTAGGGCCCGTGATAATCCCTGATTATTGCCTTTCTTTCGGTAAAGCTTCAATAATCATATTTGCAATAATACTGATAGTATTATCAATACTTTCTGATATTTCATCTCCGAGACGTAATCGGTGTGGCTGAACTCCAAGTATGTATATTTTGGAATTTATTTCAGTTTTCAAGTATTCAATTAACATGGTCAGTGATATATCATGGGTAGTGAAACCTGTGTTCCGTAAATTTGAGGAACTGATTATCTCATATTCTCCCGGTCCTAAATTAAGATGGACTGCATCAATAATTAAAAGAGTATCGGGATTTTCTTTTATAATTTTACCGAGATATTTTTCGGGCGCGTTTTCTGCATTGATACATACTGCATTTACCCTGCCTTTCAACCTTTCCAACAGTATTGGACCAAGCCCGTCATCACCGCGCAATATATTTCCTATTCCAAAAAGTACGACTTTGCCTTTCATAATCGCTTCAAAAGGATTTGATTTATTCATACTAATATTATCTTTACTATTCATAGAGGCATACATTGGATGAAAGGTTAATATTTAAAAATTATATGCGGTAGAGCTATCGGGTCGTTAGTGTAGTTTCCCGTCTGCACCGGGCACAGAGGATCTTTACCCTATCAGACCTTCCACTATCCCTTACAGCTGATATAATATTTTCATCGATTATCCCCAGGGACTTAAGGCGGGAAAAGTAAAGAGAAGGGCTTGAATACGCAAGCTCTCCTATCTTTTCTGATATCCACTTGAGGTGGTCTTTGCATGCAATGACCTCCCCGCAGATTTCGCAGAGTTGGAGCTCTTTTTCTATTGTCTCCTGAGCTTCCTTTCTGTCAAAGAATGAAAGCTCCCAGTCATTTGACTGTTTGATTCCTTCATTGTCTGCAATGCACGCAGCTTCGCAGCTCCCACAGAAAATGCATGTATCGGTATAGTGGATCATGAGTCTCCTGGGTTCCGAATCGTCCGTTATATCTTCATGACCAATTGCTTCAGACGGACACACCTCTTCGCATGCGAGGCACCCGACGCACTTATCGGGATTGTATATTGGCTGCCCCCTGAAGTTCGGGTGAGGTATATGCGGTTTATAGGGGAATTTGGAAGTATACGGCCCCACAATAAGTGCCTTTATTGCTTCCAGGAGTTCTCTAATCTTTGGTAATTTCATTTTATACCCATCTTCCTTTTAATGTGTTCTGTTTTTTCCTGTGAAAGCCTGATAAGGTCCTGTCCATGATAGATTTTTTTACCCTTTGTGTTCCGTACTGCCATCCTCTCTGTGCAGCAGTAGCAGGGATCTATGGCTGCTAAAATAATTGTTGCATCAGAGATCGTTTCTCCAATAACAGTTACTTTGAACGTGGGTAGGTTCATAAATGTTGGTGCCCGCACCTTATGGCGTGCCGGCCGGTTTGTCCCATCACTTCTCACATAGTGAAAAGTTTCGCCTCGAGGTGCTTCGGCAGAACCGATACCTTCTCCTGGTGGTATATCCTTAATATTTAAGTCTATTTCCCCTTCCGGAAGATTTAAGAGACATGTTTTCATTATTTTAATGGATTCATATACTTCCAATACTCTCACGATAACTTTTTCAAAGACATCGCCAGTTTCTGTTACAATCATGTCCCACTCAACTTTATCGTATGCCCCGTACGGCGCATCTTTCCTGACATCCTTTGCCACGCCCGATGCTCTTGAAGTTGGCCCGAGGGCGCCATAATCTATTGCATCTTCTCTGGTGAGAATACCAATTCCTTTCAAACGGGCATGAAGCACAGGATCATCTAAAATAGCCTTTTTAAGCCGATCGAGTGTTGGTACAATGGAGTCTATTTTTTTAATTACTAATGGTATGTCTTCGGATTTGATGTCCCGTCTCACACCCCCTGGTTTGAACATAGCATAGTTGTTTCGATTTCCGGAGAGAATCTCCATCACATCCAGAATTTCTTCTCTCAGCTTCCATACCCACATATACAAAGTGTTGTACCCCAAAAAGTGGCCGGCAAGCCCCAGCCAGAGCAGGTGAGAATGTATTCTCTCACCCTCAGCTATTATGGTGCGTATATATTTTGCCCTTTCCGGTACCTCTACAGGAATAATATCCTCTACTGCCCGTGTATAAGCAAAGGGATGGGAGGTTGAGCAGATACCGCAAATCCTCTCGATAACAAATGTCGATTGATCAAAGGTTCTTCTTTCAGAGAGTTTTTCTATCCCTCTATGGTTGTATCCTACCTGTACATCTATATCGACAACCGTTTCACCATCAACTGTTAAAGTAAAGAACTCAGGTTCTTCCTGAAGTGGATGGTAAGGTCCTATTGGTATTACTGACTTAGGCATTATACACCCCTATCTCTAATGGCTTTTTTATCCCATTCTTTATAATCACTTCTCAAGGGATAAACCCCCTCCGGCCATGCATCGGCTAAAAGTAATCTTCTTAAATCCGGATGTCCTCTAAAATCTATTCCTAATAATTCGTACATTTCTCTCTCTATCCAGTTTGCTCCTTTAAAAACCTGAGCAAGTGAATCAATCGCTGGATTTTTTCTATCTAATTTCACCCTCAGAGAGATCAATACATTTAAGTATTCTATCGAAAAATGGTAAATAATCTCAATATGTGTTCGTGCATCTACACCGGAAGCAGTATTAAACCGTGCTTCTAAGTCTTTAAAAATATATGTTGCAACCTTTACGAGGGATTCAGGTTTAATCTCGATATACACCCTCTTCGGAGACTTATCTAACAAATCGATTATATCATTTTTAAATCTCTCTTTAAGGTCATTCAGTATCTCTTCACGTGTCATAGATTTCCCTTTATCTTCTGTATAAGTTTCAACGCTCCTGCTAATATAGCTTCCGGCTTGGGGGGACAGCCGGGAATATATGCGTCCACAGGTATAATCTTATCCAGAGGAAGCGGACAGTTATAACTGTGGATGAACATTCCTCTCGATAGGGAACACTCCCCGATTGCAACCACAAGGCATGGCTTTGGCGCCTGTTCATAAAGCCTCTTCAGCCTGATCGCTGATTTCCTGTTACAGGAACCTGTCACCAGCAGTACATCAGCATGCTTAATGCTTGGTGCCAGGAGCATCCCGAATCGCTCAATATCAAACCGTGGTGTAAGACAGTCCAGTATCTCGATATCGCAGTTATTACAACTCCCTGTAGAGAGATGAAATACCCATGGAGATTTTAATAATGCTTTTAGCGTTAATTTCATATCATTTTCCTAATACCGCCAGTATTACTGCTACAACGGCAACCACGGTTGCCGGTCCCCAGAAAAACCTCATTGCCTGATCTATCCGCAGCCGCGGATTTGTATTACGTATAACTGTAATTATTAATAACAGCACAATATATTTGAGCACACTGTATAAAATACTTATACCGTTAAACTTTAATCCGCCCAGAAATAGAACTATCAGAAAAAAGGGCAAAGTGAATAAAAGCATATTCTTCATAAGCCTGAATATTGCAAGCCCTGTCCCGGAATACTCCACCATGGGCCCTGAGATAATCTCTGTTTCAGCTTCAGGAATATCAAAGGGGACAAGCCCGAGTTTTGCCTGCATGCAAAAAATACAAACGATAAGGGCCAGGATTCCTGATGCGTATCCTGCAACCGCCCCATTTTGGGCCTGAAAACCGATAATCTCTGCAAGCTTCAGTGAAAAACCGGATTTGATTATGGGAACAAGAATTGCGAGTACAAAGGGAAGTTCGTACCCGAGCAGAAGTTTCATTTCTCTTGAAGACCCAACTCTGGCCAGCGGGTTTCCTGATGCAAAACCTCCGATCATAATGCTTAATGAAGGAATGGCTAGTAAATAGAGTACAACAATTATATCACCCAAAAAACTGCTGAACAGGTTATTATTATTTGCCCACAGTAGTGTCGATACAGTTACAACACTTCCAAATCCAATTACAGGGGCTAATATAAACATCGTCTTTGAAGCACCTTTTGGGATAAGGGTTTCTTTCCCCAGGAGTTTAATGATGTCGATGAGCGGCTGAAGCAGAGGAGGCCCTTTTCTATATTGTATCCGTGCCGTAATTTTTCTATCAATCCAGCTTGCAATAAGGCCGAGACCCGCTGTTAAAATAAACCCGTAAATAATGAGATATACTATATACAACATTATGCTTTCTCTCTCACCCAGTGTGTGGAATGGATTATCAAATTATCTCCTGCAAGATACGTATTTTCAGGCAGCTCGCTGTCGCGTAGTTTTAAGCCCAATGCACCATAGGGACATGTTTTGATACAGAGAGGTTCTTCTTTTCTATCTCTTCGATCCAGACAGAAATCGCAATTATGAATTATATATGGAACATTTTCCGGATAAATTGTACCGTACGGGCAGGCATGGGAACAGGTTTTACAGCTTATACAGCGCATATTGTGTCTTATCAATAATTTGTCCTTATCTAATTGCTGTTCAAGTGCTTCAACGGGGCAGGCATTTACACAGTGAGGTTCTTCACACTTTCGGCAAACCAGGTAATAAGTCGCCAGTTCAACTACTGATATGATCCCGTTATTTGCAGGGTGATAGAAGTAACTGCACTGAATAACGCACTCCTTGCATTCGCCGGCTGCGCAAACATCTAAATCAATAAAGAGCCTTGTTTCATCGCCATTTTTTGCTTGAATATTAAATTTACCTTGATGTATTTGTTCTGCACTGGTATCCATAAAGACCTCAATTAAATATTTTCTAATTATTCCCAGATATCCGGATAATCTTTTATCCTGTCATATTGAAAAACCGGTCCATCTTTGCATACATAGTACGGTCCGATCCTGCAGTGGCCGCATTTCCCGATACCGCAGGACATATTTTTTTCCATTGAAAGATAAATATTAGAAGCCCTGAATCCCATATCAATCAACCTGACTGTTGTAAACTTCATCATTATCGGAGGGCCGCATACAACGGCGATGCCGTCTTTGAAATCTATATCGATTCCATCCAGAATGCTCGTAACAAACCCTACCTTTCCCTTCCAATCACCATTTCCTTCATCGACTGTAAGTACTACATCGATATCATCTCTTTTTACCCATTCCGCAGTCTCTTTTTTATACAAAAAATCTTCTGGTGTTTTACACCCTCCTCTAAAAAATAGTTGTTTGAAGTCTCCTGATCTTTCAAAGATTTCATACATCAGGCTCCTGATAGGAGCAAAACCGCATCCGCCTCCTACAACCAGAACTTCTTTCCCCGTAAAAGTGTCAAGAGGATAACTATTACCAAATGGACCTCTTAACCCTACTGTATCACCTTTTTTAAGCTGATGAATCTTCTCGGTCACCTTTCCCACTTTCATCACAGTGACCTCCATCATGTTATTTATTGAAGGCCGTGACGAAGGAGTAAATGGGGCTTCACCAACTCCTGGAATTGTCAATTCGATAAATTGTCCTGTTTTGAATGTTATCTCTTCTTTTGGTTGAAGTTTGATCGTTTTGATTGTAGGAGTCTCTGTTATAACTGACAGTACTGATGTTTCTATTGGTCTATACGGGTTGTTTTTTGACATCTTTTACAAGCCTCTGTAAAACCTTTCTTATATCTATCTTTGCAGGGCAGGCTGATATACAGCGCCCGCATCCTGTACATGCATAAATTCCTGCTACTTCAGGAAAAAAATCAAATTTTTTCTCAAATCTATTTCTTAATCTCATCCACAGCCATGGCCTTGGATTGACCCCTGCTGCAACTTTAGCAAAATCCTTTACCATACAGGAATCCCAGACACGCAGACGTTCCATCTGTTTTTTATTCATTTGATCGTAGAGAAGGAAACAATGGCACGTGGGGCAGATGGCATTGCAGGCTCCGCATTCTACACAGGTTTTGGCTTCATCACTCCATATCGTTGAATCGTAATTTTTCCGGATAATGGCGTCAAAAAGATCCTGCGAGGGTATACCGTTTTCTTTTAGATTTTTCTTTACTTCATTCATAACTCTTTTTCGCTGTTCATCCCTTTCAGAGATCAATTTCTCCATTGTTTCTCCAAAAAGGGAAGGGTTGCTGTCGATAAGTGCCTGTCCTTTTTGCGAGCCGGCCTCGACTATAAAACCCCCGGTAGCCTGAGAAAGATTCAGGTCAAAATCCTTTTCAGGATACGGTTTTACATCGAGTGCAACGCAGAAACAAGTATCTATTGCACTCGTACAATCGGCGGAGATAATGAGGTTATTTTCACGTGCCCTCATATAGAAAGGATCTTCAAAATCA
>JAUVYC010000015.1 GCA_030603285.1 Spirochaetota bacterium | reverse complement strand
AGCTTTTCAGGAATTTTGTCGAATGGAGCCTGGTGTACAAGAAAAATAAGGGAAATTTTTCAGAAAAGGCGGAAAAGTAACATATTTTAGAAGGAAAGTAATATTGAACTATTGCAAAGTATATACCAGTTTGTTTGTTGTTTTCTTTTTTATCCTGTCCGGTTGTGATGGAAGAGAGAAGAACAGACCGGTTGATATATCCGATATCCAGGAGAAATCGCTTCCAGATTATGTGCTTGAAGATGTAACCCATTATCATTATGAGAACGGTATTTTAAAATTGAAGATAAACTTTGAAAAGGGTAAATTTTACTCAGCAGAGGATGAGTTATATGTTGAAAATTGCACTTTTATATATTATGATATTAATGAAAACCTTTTATCAAGGGGTCGTTCAAAAAAAGCAAAGGTATTCAGTGATCAATCACTGATTATCGCTGAAAATGAAGTCGTCATTGTTTCTGAAGTAAATGGCGGTGTGCTTGAAACTGAATATCTAGAATGGCATGGGCAAGGAGATCAGTTCCTGACAGATAGCCCTGTTACAATAACACATAAAAATGGAGACATTATAACAGGTATAGGAATGGTTGCAGATATTGCACTCCGTTTTGTTACGATACAAAAAGATGTGAAGGGAAGCTTTAGAAGTTCGGTTTGAAAAAAAGCAAGTATTTACTATAAAGAAATAGTCAACCGGATAAAGCATGTATCAAGAGTAGGGGCAATTCATGAATTGCCCCTAAAATTCACGGTGCCGGACTGGCGGTTGAATGCCTGGGGTTGGATATAATCGGTACAGGGGGAAAGCTTTAACATCAAAATTTTAGAGTGGTCTTTGCATATAATTTCGGTAGAGTACTACTTCATTATTCGGGTGTCACTTTTGAACTCATTTCTTAAAAACATTATTCACTTCTCAAGGAGCAGCCGCAACACAATCTTCAAGCTTTTCCTGTATGTTTTAATATTATACAGTACAGCATGTCTTTTATATGCAGATGCCTACCTTTCCGAAGACAGGGTATATTACGGCGCTGATTCTTATACTATCGATTATGATAGAGAAATCATTTATGCTAACGGGAACGCTTTCTTTAATAAAGAGGATAGGATAGTAAATGCTGAAAAGATAGAAATATATTATTCCAAAACTGAAAAAAGGGCCCTTTTTTTTAATAATGTGATTATACAGAACAGAGCACAAAAATCTCGAATACACGGAAACTATGCAGAAGCCATTTATAATGAAGAAATTTACACTATCCAGGGGGATGCAGTTTATATTGATGAAGATCGGACAATTAAGGCTCAAAGAATAGAGACATTGAGGGGAGTTGACACGGTTTTTTATGATGATGTAGAATATACAGACGGTATCTATGAAATAGGGTCATCAAAATTACATATTACAGATGATACTGCCAGATTTAAAACTGATGTTGAAGCACAAAATATGGAAACAGGAGATATTATTTACTGTGATTCCTTTACCTATTTTCTTGATTCAGGAAACATTATTTTCCAGGGGGATGTTCTCTATTTTCAGAAGGAGAAAAAGGGAGAAAAAGATCCTCTTATTATGAAGGCTGAGCTCTTGAGATATTTCCATGAAAATGATATATTCTTGTTTTTAGGGGATGTTTTAATATTGAGCGGCGATCTTACCATTCGTACATCAATTGCACGATACTTAAGGGATAAAGGTACACTGGAGGCAACCGGGGACATTGTTGTTCAGGACAGGGAAAACTTCATTTACTGTAATAATGTCAACTATGATATTCAAACAAAAAAAGTAGTTTATTTTAATTTTGTCAGGGGTGTCATTTCCGGGCAGTAGTTTGTTAAGGGGTGTACTCATTTAAGCGGATGCAAAATCTTTAATCAGGCCAGGACGTTGAATACTATAAGAGTAAATAATCTTGTGAAAATCTTTAAAGATAGAAAAGTTGTGAAAGGAGTGAGTTTTTATATAAATGAAGGTGAAGTGGTTGGCTTACTCGGGCCCAATGGTGCTGGAAAAACAACCACATTTTATATGATCGTTGGGTTTATTAAGGCTGATGGCGGAAGCGTTAGTTTGAATGAAGAAGATATAACTCATGTCCCAATGTTTAAAAGGGCGCGTATGGGTATTGGCTATCTCGCACAAGAAGCATCTGTTTTCAGGAAGTTATCCGTTGAACAAAATATCCTTGCTATACTTGAAAACATGCCAATGAAAAGATCCGAACGGTTATCACGCATGAATGTTCTCATTGATGAGCTCGGAATAAACGCCGTAAGAAAGCAAAAAGCGTATACACTCTCTGGGGGAGAAAGGAGAAGGACGGAAATTACACGTGCACTTGCATTAGAACCGAAGTTTTTATTATTGGATGAGCCATTTGCAGGTATTGATCCAATTGCTGTTTTTGACATTCAGAGAATCGTTGAACGATTGAAAGAAAATGGCCTTGGCATCCTGATAACCGATCACAATGTGAGAGAGACTTTGAGAATTACTGATAGGGCATATATTATGAATGAAGGGGAAATACTGGTTTCAGGCAGTAGTCTGGATCTGGTAAATAATGAAGAGGCAAAAAGAATCTATCTTGGGATGAATTTTACAATATAAAATGACTTCCGGTGGAGTTAATCATTGGATATTAAACCTGAACTTCATTTAAAACAGACACAAAAATTGATAATGACTCCCCAGCTGCAGCAGGCAATTAAGATGCTGCAGCTTTCGAATATAGAGTTAAATGAGAAGATAGATGAAGAATTAATGGAAAATCCAGCTCTAGAATTAGAAGAAAGAGAGGATGAATATGATAAGGATATAGACAAAGATATGCTTTATCCTGAAATATCCACTGACAGAAAAGATAACAAGTATGATGAAGGTTTTGAAGACGAATATTTCTTTGGCGATAAGTCTTTTTCCAGGATTGATGGTAGCGCCGGGGAGGATAAAAAGAGGGAGTTTATTGAAGGCACAATTTCACGTAAGGAAACCTTGAAGGAATACCTGTTGTGGCAATTAAGATTGATAAATATTTCGGAAAAAGATTTTAAAATTGCAGAAATACTGGTTAGTTATTTAAATCCACATGGCTATCTTCCGGTTTCATTTCAGGATATCTCAAATGAAATGGGAATACCACTCTATAAACTTGAAGAAGTTCTAAAAATTATTCAAGGTCTTGATCCTTCAGGTGTTGGTGCTCGGAACATACAGGAGTGTCTTCTGCTCCAGCTGAAGAATAGAGGTTCTTATCCGCTTGCTGAAAAAATTATTGTCCAGTTTCTGGATGATATTAAGTTGAAGAAACTTGATAAAATTTCAAAAAAATTAAAAGTTACACCTGCTAAAGTAAAAGAGGCATTTTCAGTCATCTCTAAACTCGAACCTTATCCCGGGAGGCAGTTTTATTCGGAAGAAATAAGATATATTGTGCCTGAGGTGATAATTGAGGAAAGAGATGGAAAGTATGAAGTGATATCGACCAATTACTTTATCCCAAAATTGAGGGTGAATAGCTATTTTAAAAAATTATCGAGGAGGAAGGGTGTTGATAAAAGAATAAAAGATTTTGCTGCTGACAGGGTTCAAAGGGCAAAAAATTTTATTCATTCAATAGAGCAGAGAGGAAACTCGCTTATAAGAGTAACAAAAAGAATACTTGAAGAACAAATGGATTTTTTTGAAAAAGGCCCAAAATATCTAAAGCCTTTAACATTGAAAGATGTATCTTTAAGCCTCGATCTTCATGAATCTACAGTAAGCAGGATTACTTCTTCAAAATACGTCCAAACACCTTTCGGAGTGTTCCAATTAAAATATTTTTTCTCCAACCCTATACCTGCTCAGGGAAGTAAAGAATATTCTTCGACAAGTATTAAGGAGATGGTAAAAGATATAATTCAGAATGAAGGATCAAAAAAACATCTGAGTGACCAGAATATCACAAATTTACTTGCAAAAAGGGGAATAAAAATTGCCAGAAGAACTGTAGCAAAATATAGAAAAGGCTTGAAAATTCTACCATCAAATTTTAGGAGGTAACGATGAATGTATACATTACCGGCAGAAAGGTGAAAATAACTCCTGATATCAGAAAGCACATTGAGAAAAACATGAAAAAGCTGGATCATTATAGTGATTACATCTATGATTTTAAGCTTATTTTAAAAAAAGAAAGACATATTTTCTTTGCAGAAGTAAATATCAATGTGAAGAAAAAGATCATTCATATATTTACAAAGACCGAGGATATCTACAGCGTTATAGATACGTTGTTTGATAAAATTGAGGTAAAGGTGCGAAGATACAGGGATAAATTGACTTCAAAGAGAGTTATCCCACTCAAAGAGAGCGTGTCAGCAAGATCTGCATTTTCCGGTCAGGGCATTGAAGAAACCACCTGATCAGAAAGGTACTATTTTTTAAGTTTATTGGACTGGTAAGGATACAAAATGGGAAGAACTGAAAAGGTAAAGGGCATAACCATAGAGAAATTATTAGAACTTACACATGAAGAGGATGTTCTTCCTCTGCGGATTGTTACCGGAGAGAGCACTCTGCATAAAGAAATTTCAACCTATGATATAAATAGGCCAGGATTAGCATTAGCTGGAGATTACGATTACTTTGATTATGAGAGAATACAGGTATTTGGCCGTGGTGAATACCATTACCTCATGAAAATTGTGAAAAAAAATACGCTTGTCAGTATTAAAAAATTTTTTCAATATCCAATAACATGTTGTATTTTTTCTAACGGGAATGAACCACCTGATGTTTTTACAGTTATGGCAGTAAAGGCATGTGTTCCGATTCTGGTGTCCACTCTTCCCACTAACACACTATCAACCAGACTGACAAAAATACTGGAAGATGCATTTGCACCAAAAACGAGTATACATGGTGTACTGGTAGAGGTATTTGGGGTTGGTATTCTGATTATCGGAAAAAGTGGTGTTGGAAAAAGTGAATGCGCTCTTGAGCTTATTGAAAGAGGGCACAGATTGGTGGCTGATGATGTTGTTGATATACGTCCGATTTCTGATACTTTCCTCATTGGAAGCGGTGCAAAGTTGATAAGACATCACATGGAAATCAGGGGACTTGGAATAATTAATATCAATCATATATTCGGTGTTGGTGCGATTAGAGACAAAAAGCAGATACAGCTTGTGACCGGTCTTGAAGAATGGGATGCAAAGAAAGAATATGACAGGCTTGGACTGGAGGAATCTGTGTATACAATTTTAGGAGTTGAAGTTCCTCTTCTCACCATTCCTGTGAAACCCGGACGGAACATCCCTATATTAATTGAAACTGCTGCAATGAATTTCAGACTTCATAAATTAGGATACGATACTGTGAATGAGTTTAATAAAAAACTCATGAAGAGGATTGAGGAGGAGAAAAAGGATAACGGTGGAAATGGCAGTTAAAAACGTTTGAAAAGCTGTAGTAGCAGGCTATAATTAGTATGGTATGGTTGAAAAGGAAATTACAATAAAGAATAAGACAGGCCTGCATGCCCGGCCGGCTGCCATTCTTGTCCAGAAGGCAAACGAATATAGTTCAGACATCTTTCTTGAAAAAGATGAAGACAGGATAAATGCCAAGAGCATCATGGGAGTAATGATGCTAGCTGCTGCCGAAGGCTGTACTATAAAGATAATTGCTTCAGGCGATGATGAACAGGAGGCTGTTGAACATATTTCAAAGCTGCTTGAGTCAGATATTGATAATGAGGTCAAATCATGAAAAAAGGTATACTTATTTATATTGTTTTACTTTTACTTCTACTTCCGGCACTTTCTTATTCAGCTGACCAATATACGTTCTCAAGAAAAGACCCGATACTCGCAGGTGCCCTTTCATGGTACGTACCTGGTCTTGGTCAAATATATTCAGGAGCCTTTCTCAAAGGGGCTGCTTTCTTTGTTATTGAAGAGGCGCTTCTTATTGGTACTATATTGACATTTGCTGAGTTAAAACTGGATGTAACAGGAAGCATTGATATTGGCTTGAATATCAAGTCAAAAGAAAGCCCGGGCAGGAAGGAACAAAGAAAAGGTATCATCCTCGGCGCATCGTTTATTATTATCCATTTTGTTGATGTTATTGATGCCGTTAATACAACTCGTAAATACAATCGATCTTTTGAGAAAAATTTTTATACTGATGTAGGATATAGTGCGGATGATAAAACGTATACTCTGGAATTTAACCAGCGGTTCTAACCCCTATTTCTCACAAATTTCTATAAATACAGAAAAATAGGGATTTTAGCGGTTTTCTCACTTTAAACTCCAGTTAGTACATAACATGGCAATATATTGCTATCTAACTTCTTTGTTATCTAATATGTTTGAAAACCGCACTAATCAGTGCCAGAAATACTGTCCTGGAAAAAAGAAGGCCTTGTATGAAGACATTTTGTATGAGAAAAAGTTGGATTTTTTTATTAATCGTAATATACATAACAGTACTTTCGTTTAGTATATCCTTTTCACAAAATTTTAATAGCGATGATTTTGCACCTTATGAAAATCAAGCTCAGTCCTATCCTATGCAAAAGGACCCATTTATTGCCGGTTTATTATCGTGGTTTATGATGGGAGTGGGTCAGATATATGTTCAGGAATATACAAAAGGATCCCTTTTTATTGCTGCTAACTTTGTTGATAAAGCATCTCTTATACTGTTAATCTCCTACATCAATAATAAGTATGCTCCCGGTACCGTGGACCCAATTTATATCAACTGGCAAGCCTTTACACCAGGGACGAAGTTTCTTATCATTTCGTACTTCGGGGTAAGCAGGGGATTGAAATTTTATAATGTCATAGATGCCTTCAGGTCGGCCCAAAAGTATAACGAGAGATACCTTACACAGAAAGATAAAAAGGGTTTATCCTTTAATATGTATCAAGATAAAGTTTCTCTCAGCTATACCTTGCAGGTTAGTGCGGTTTTCTCACAAATTGAGTAACAGTCCCCCATTCTATGCGTTTAAAACAATTTGTGAGAAATGGGAGTTAGTGAATAATCCATGAAAAAGAGAAAATACCTACTTTTTTTTACAGCTCTATTGATTTTATTTATTACGGGGAGTATTCAGGCCGAGCAATTAACCGTCCAGTTTAACAAAAACAACTACCATGATGACCAATTAAACTCCTATTTTTCTTTTATGGGAAATATTTCTTATGATACAATCGATGCTATTCGAAATGGGATTACAGCACGGGTAATCTTAACTTTTCAATTATTAAAGAGCGGGGGTGTTTTCAGATCTGGAAAAAGAATAGTAAGAGAAAAAACTGAGATATTTACTATATCCTATGACGTATGGGAGAACGGCTTTATTATTTCCGATATAGATAAAAAAAATGAATTCCGTGTTACCCGCCCGTCTGATATTTTAATAAAGATAAATGAAGTTATAAACCCCTTATCACTGTCAGTACCCTCAATAAATAAAAAGCAAAAACTTTTTTTAAGAGTAAAAATCAAAATACAAACAATCAAACTCTATCCCCCTTTTGGTATTTTTCTGTTCTTCTTTGATCCCTGGAATTATGAGAGTAAATGGGTAAATACCAAAGTTTTCATATTACAAGAGTTATAGCAAAATGAAATTCCAGATACCTCAGAAAAAAGAAAGTATAGTCGTAATTACTATCATATTGGTGTTTATACTGTACTTCACAGCAATCATTTATTTTAGTTTCAAAGTGGAAACTATTGTTCTCTTCCAGAAAATATCAAAGAATAATATCCTTCTTTATATACTGCTATTTCTCTTTTTGATCATGTTTGCTCTGGTCCTGTATTACGTTATTCAGATAGTTGCCGATCGGATTAAGAAAAGGGAGGGTTCAAAGTTCAGACTAAGACTGACCCTCTTTTTCCTTATCATTACTTCTATTCCGCTTATCCCGCTTACACTAATTTCAAATAACTGGATTTCCAAAAGCATTAATATGTGGTTTGTTGGAGGAATTGAGGATTCCCTTGTTGATGCTGTTGAGGTTACGAAAGAGCTCTATAATAGATTGGCGGAGGAGAGTACGAATGAATGGAAAGACCTCTGCGGGGATTGTCCGTATGATTCCATTAAAGATATTCGATTTAAGAGGTTAGATGGAGTATATTTGATTGATCCTGAAAAGAGCGATCTAATAGATTTATTTTCAAGCTCCGGTTCAATCAGGTCGGATGTTGCAACCTTTGATATTTCAGACTTGAAGCTCGATACATGGAAAAGGGTGAATATTAAAGGCAATGAGTATCTTTTTATTCCAGTTCAAAATATGGTTCTTGTAAAAAAGATTCCTGACTTTATTAAGGAGTATACTATTTCAATTTCGACGGGGCTTCAGAATTATAGAACACTAAAAATTATCCGGGAGCCAATAAAAGGGATTGTAATCCTCTTTTATATTGTTGTTACCATGCCTTTTGTACTCCTTGCATTTTATCTAGGTCTTATCATATCCAGGGATGTTACAATTCCAATTCGAGAGCTTGCTATTGCTACACAGAAGGTGGCAAATGATGAGCTTGATTATAAGGTTGAATTTGTTGCAAAGGATGAATTGAAACTTTTAATTGATTCATTCAACAAGATGACAGAAGATCTGCGATTAAACAAAGAGCTTTTGAGATATTCTGAACGAAGTGCAGCATGGCAGGATATTGCTCGCAAAATTGCCCATGAGATAAAGAATCCGCTTACCCCAATTAAACTTTCTGCTGAGAGAATACTAAAGTTATATAAAGGAGATGATGATTATAAGGAGGTTCTTTCAAAGGGGATTGAAACAATCATTAAAGAAGTGAATAACATAACCTATATGGTGAATGAATTCTCAAGTTTTGCCAGGTTTCCATCCAGTAGATTAGAGCGGTATGATATTATTGCCATCATGGAAGAAATCTATAATTTTTTAAAGCATACTTATAAAAACATCCAGTTTTCAATTTCCCATAAAGAGAAGAATGTATATATTCTGGTTGACAGATACCAGATGAGGAGAGCCTTTTTAAATATTATTTATAATAGTATCGATGCAGTGTCGGAAGGTGGACAAATATGGATAGAAGGCTATACAAGCAGAGGAAAAAATAATCACTATACAATTTCTATCAGTGATAATGGTGCAGGAATCGATGAGGAGATAAAGGATAAGATCTTTAATCCATATTTTTCAAAAGACGGCAAGGGTACCGGTCTGGGTCTTGCAATTGTTGAAAAGATCGTATTTGATAATAAAGGAAGGATATGGTTTGAGAGCATTCCTGGAAGAACAACTTTCTTCATGGAGTTTTTAAAAGCATGAAAACAGTACTTGTTGTGGATGACGAAAAACATATTCGAGAAACCTTAAAGGACGTACTGGAAGATGAAGGTTATGAGGTGCTTCTTGCTGATAATGGAAAAAGAGGTCTTGAAATATTAGAAGGTAATATGATCGATGTTGTGCTCCTCGATCTCTGGCTGCCGGAGATTGGAGGAATGGAGGTACTGAACAGAGCAAGGGAACAGTACAGTGATCTTCAGGTTATCATTATTTCCGGACATGGTACAATCGAAACTGCGGTGCGGGCAACAAAAATGGGAGCCTTCGATTTTATTGAAAAACCACTTTCTCTTGAAAGAGTAATCAATTTAGTTGATCATGCTGTAAAAATCAACAGTCTCCAGAAGGAAAATATTGAGCTAAGGGAAAAGAGTCAGAAAAATTATTTCATGGTAAAAGGGGTTTCTAAAGCCTTTAAGGAGACTGAATCCATTATTGATAGATGCGCAGAAAGTAATTCCAGAGTTTTTTTAACAGGGGAAAATGGAACAGGGAAAGAGGTTATTGCGAGAAAAATTCATGAAAAGAGCAGCAGGAAGAATGCACCGTTTATTCCAGTAAACTGTGCTGCGATCCCGCAAACCCTTATTGAAGCAGAACTTTTCGGATATGAGAAAGGCGCATTTACCGGGGCAGTGAAGAATAAAAGGGGTAAGTTCAAGCTTGCGGATACCGGGACAATATTTCTTGATGAAATTGCTGATATGAGCCTTGAAGCACAATCGAAAGTTTTAAGGGTACTCGAAGAGATGCAATTCGAACAGGTTGGGGGAGTAACCCCGATTAAGATTGATGTCCGGGTGATTGCAGCAACAAATAAGGATTTAGTGGCTGAAATTAAAAAAGGGGGATTTAGAGAAGATCTTTATTACCGCCTGAATGTCGTCCCCATACATATTCAACCGTTGAGAGAGAGAAGAGAGGATATCCCTCAACTTATAGAATATTATCTTGACTATTTTGCAAAGGAATATAATAAAAAGAGAAAATCTATTTCAGATGAAGCATTTCGATTTCTTCATTCAGTTTATGGTTGGCCCGGTAATATCAGAGAGTTGAAAAACTTAATGGAGAGACTCAGCATATTAACCAGGGGAGAAATAATTAGTTTTCAGGATGTAAGAAATAATATTCCTCATCATGGAGATCATCTTATAATCGATCGCTCAATTAGCCTTAAAGAAGCAAAGGAAAATTTTGAAAAGAATTTTATCATATCTGCTCTTCGCAGGAATGCATTTAATATAACAAAATCAGCAGGTGAATTGAAAATTGAGAGATCCAACCTCTATAAGCTCGTTAAACGGCTCGGTATAGAAATTGAGAAATAAAATGATGTCACAGGGCAAATTATTTAACGAACTGAAAAGCGGGAAAGTATTCCCCGTATATCTGCTCCTTGGAGAGGACATTGGTGCCAAGGATGAGTTTTTGCAGCATCTTCAAAAAAGTTTGTTCAACGAAACAGATGAAAAAATGGTCAATGTTTCTGTTTTTTATGGTGATGAAGCAGTTTCAGAAGAGATTATTGAAAACCTCTCTACTTTTTCTTTTTTTTCAGTTAAAAAGCTTATTATTGTAAGGGATTTTGAAAGGTTAAAAAATTTAAAACTTTTTTCTGAGTATCTGGAATCACCCAACTCCGATTCTGTTCTGGTTCTTATCTCCGGGAAAAAATCCGCTCCAAAGAATATTCTGAATGGAGTAGAAAAATATGGACGGATGAGTATTTTCTGGCCCATGTTCCAGAATGAAAGTGAACGGTGGGTCACTTTGGAATTAAATAAGTTTGGAATTCGGGCTGAACCGGATGCAGTACACTATATTATAGAACTTTCAGGTACAAGCAGGAATGAGTTGAAAGGCCAGGTTGACTGCATTGTCAATTATCTTGATGAAAATGAATTTCTTTCTCTTGAGAAAGCAAAAAAGATTATTGCGTCCCTCAACAGTTATACTGTATTTGATCTGTGTAATGCACTATTTGTAAAAAGGCCTGGCGAGATACTGAAGATCTTCCGGTATCTAATAAATAATGGTGAAGACCTTGTTAAAATCAACTATTTCTGCGGCCGGGAACTGCGTAAGCTTCTTGAAGCATATTCGTTAAAAAATACCGGATATGACTTTTATCAAATAAGCAGCACCCTCGGTTTCAGAAAAAAAGAATCCGAACGTATCGGAACTATTTTAAAAAAAATCGATATAGATACATTCCGTACTCTTTATTCCAGTATTGCTTCTCTTGATTATACGATTAAATCAAATCCAAAAGATATAAGTGTAGTGTCTTTTGAAAAGTTTCTGATGGCACTTGGGAAATAAAATCTCTATAATTATTCGGATATAATCTTTAATCTTTGTTGCTTAAAGGAGGGCAGGTATGCCTGATATTATCAGTATTGGGGAGGCTCTTATAGATTTTTTATCAACAGATAAAGGGGTATCGATTGAAAATACAACCGGTTTTACTATTGCTCCTGGAGGTGCACCTGCAAATGTAGCTGCTGCAGTTGCAAAACTCGGAGTAAATTCCGGTTTTATCGGTAAGGTAGGAGGTGATTCTTTCGGAAGGCTGATCATAAATACACTATCAGAAGCAGGTGTAAATACGGATCTCCTCCTTGTGGATAAAAAGGTCAACACTACTCTTGCATTCATTTCGGTAAAAGAAAATGGAGAGCCGGATTTTACCTTTTATAGAAATCATTGCGGTGCAGACCTTGCTCTTAGACAGGATGAACTGAATGAAGGCTATATAAATGATTCTGAAATTCTTCATTTCGGGTCCATAAGTTTTACCGGCGAACCTTTGAAAAGTGCTACAATCAGAGCAATAAAAATAGCACGGGGTGCAGATAAAATTATCTCATTCGATCCGAACCTGAGGCCGTCTCTCTGGGAAAATTTACGTTTTGCAAAATCGGAAATTAAGAATGGACTTCAGTATGCTGATATGGTAAAGTTGACAGATGAGGAACTGGAATTTATCACAGGGGATGCCAATATCGTAAAAGGAACAGATATAATTATCAAGCACGGACCACGATTTGTTATTGTAACACGGGGTTCCAGATCATGTTTTTATAATAATGGGATAACAACTTTTGAAGTGCCGGCATATGAAATTGAGCCTGTTGATAAGACAGGATCGGGGGATGCATTTGTCGGTGGAGTGTTATTCAAGACACTCCGGAGGCTCAGAAGCAATAAAACCATTTTTAATATTGAAAAGGATGAAATGTTCGAGATTATACGGTTTGCGCACGCATGTGGGGCATTAACAGCAACCAGAAAAGGTGTTATCCCTGCACTTCCGTCCGCTGCAGAAGTCGAGGCATTTTTAAAAAGGGCAGGTGATGGAGGAACATAATGAAAAGAGAAATAAACAGAATGTTTTTTTATTTTTCTGTACTATCCGCGTTATTGCTTTTTTCTGCTAATACTGGTTTAGCTTTAGTCGCCCGTACAGGAGAATTGCTTGAAATAGGTGACGATGAAGTAATAAACGAAGACCTGTATCTGGCGGGGGATGTTATAAACATAGGTGGAACAGTGAATGGCAGTCTATATGCCGCAGGAGGTACGGTTACAATTCACGGATACATCAGGGACAATGCGGTTGTTTTTGCACGTGAGGTGGTAATTCGTGGCGATATCGGAAGCGGGGTGAAAGCTGCCGGTTATAATATCATTATTGAAGGGAATGTAGCTGGAGACCTATTGCTTGCAGGAAGCAATGTAAATATTGGAAGGGTTGCGAATATAGGAGGTGATGTCCTTTTCGGGGCTGGAAAAGTATCAGTTGATGGTCCTATTGAAGGATTTATTCTGGGCGGGGGACGTACAATTACTATCAACAATAAAGTAAATGGAGATGTTAAGCTTGGGGTCAGAAATCTAACAATTTCAGAGTCTGCCAATATCGGGGGTGACCTCACCTATATCAGTGATTATAAAGCGAATATTCACTCCGGTGCTGAGATTCGGGGGACAATTACTCATCGTTTACCTGAATATAAGGAAAAACTGAAGAGGGTATTTCCCTTTGTACTGATTGCCGGTATTGTCGGGAAGATCTTTGGCTTCCTCATGGCTTTAGTGGTTGGCCTTGTTCTGGCTCTTCTTGCACCCGGATGGATGAAATCTTTAACCGATTCAATTGCTGAAAAACCAGGACCCTGTGCCGGGTGGGGGGCTTTGATTCTGTTTGCCGTTCCTTTTGGTATTATAATAGCATTCATCACCATTGTAGGCATACCGCTGGGGATGATCGTAATGTTCCTCTACCTTATTGCACTCTATATCAGCCAGATTACGGTGGGTTTATTAATCGGCAGGCTGATTATCGGCAGGGATAAAAGCGTAGAAAATCGGGCATTGATAGTCGGGGCATTTGTATTGGGTCTTTTTATTCTAAAACTTTTCATGTGTATCCCGGTTGTGGGGTATATAATTGGAATAGTCGCGGCTCTTTTCGGATTGGGTGCTATGGTGATATCTGAAGCCGCAAGGCGTGAAGAATTAAATAAAACTGCCCCTTAATGTGGATAAACCACATTCAAGATTAAAGAGATTTTCTTGCCTAAAAAGCAAGAAAATCAGTATTAAGGTACTAATAAAGCTCATCTATATAAATTTGTCATTGTAGGGGCAGGTTTTAAACCCGCCCCTTATTTTAATCCTTTTTCAACCAGTTCATCATGGCTCGTAAATCTTTTCCGACTTTTTCAATAGGATGTTCCGTGCCCTTCTTTTTTAATTTATTGTACACAGGACGATTGGCCATGTTTTCGATAATCCACTCCCTTGCAAATTCACCGGTCTGTATTTCATTCAATAGGGTCTTCATCGTATTTTTTACATTCTCATCGATCACTCTCGGGCCTCTGGTGTAATCCCCGTACTCAGCAGTATTGCTTACTGAGTACCGCATGTACTCCATTCCACCCTCATTTAGAAGGTCAACGATTAACTTGAGTTCGTGCATAACCTCAAAATATGCGATCTCTGGCTGATAACCTGCCTCAACGAGTATTTCGAACCCTGCCAGTATCAGGGCTGTGGAGCCGCCGCATAGTACTGCCTGTTCTCCGAAAAGGTCTGTTTCAGTTTCTTCCTTAAAAGTCGTCTCAAGAACTCCTGCACGAGTTGCCCCTATCCCCTTTGCATAGGCAAGTGCATTTTCTTTTGCTTTTCCGGAGGAATCCTGGTAAATAGCGATAAGACTCGGGACCCCCTTTCCTTCTATATACATCCTTCTTACCAGATGTCCCGGGCCCTTTGGAGCGATCATGATAACATCAACATCAGGTGCAGGAATTATCTGCTCATAATGAATATTGAAGCCGTGTGAAAAAACAAGAGTATTCCCTTCTGAGAGATTTTTCTCAATCGATTCCTTGAATATCCGTGACTGGTATTCATCAGGAACCAGGATGTGAATAAAATCTGCCTTTTTAGAAGCATCTTCTGCAGGTACAGGGCTGAACCCGTGTTCTTTTGCGAGCTTCCAGTTGTCCGTTCCTTCGAGCTCAGAAACGATGACATTTAATCCGCTGTCTCTCAGATTTTGTGCCTGGGCATGCCCCTGGCTCCCGTACCCTATTATCGCAAGAGTTTTCCCTCTGAGTAATAATAAATCTGCATCTTTGTTATAAAACATTTTTGCTATGTCTTGTATCCTCCATAAAAAATTATGGTAAATAGTAATATGCAATTAATTATATGTCAATCTATTAGCCTTGAAGATACAAAGCGTGTGGTTAATATCTTAATAACCATCAAAGGAGCAAGACTGGCTATGGCTATACCCTAATGTGGACAAGCCACATTCACGATTATAAAGATTTCCTTGCCTATTGGGCAAGAAAATCAGTATTAAGGTACCAAAAATGACTTGACATCTAAAGATAAGTTTTGCAATTTTAGACCTGGAATTTACTTGAGGCAGAAAGTTCACGTAGAAATTTTCCTATGAAAGAAATCATGAACGAAATACTGCAGGCTGAAAGAAAAGTGGAAGAAACCCTTCAAAAAGCACGGGAAAAGGCGGCAGAAATCAAGCTGCAGGCTGAAAAGAACGCATCGCAAAAAATCGAAGAAGCCCGCCGGAAAGCAAAGGAAATTTTTTTGGCCGGAGTAGAAGAAGCAAAACAGAAAGCCATGAGGATAAGAGACGGCAAATTGAAAAAGGCAGAGGAGGAGAGTGAAGAAATCCGAAGTTCAAACCGGGAAAATATTGAAAATCTTATGCAGGAAATAGTCCGGCTGGTTATCCAGACAGTGTATGATGAGAAAGGCAGTTCATGACAACTCCAATTCGAAAGTATGCCTTCATTAATGCAAAGCTTCGGGCTAGAATCAGCAAACTTATATCAGAAAATATCCTCCAGCAGATGATAAATGCGCATTCACTCGATGAAGCTCTTGTGATATTACGGGATACCCCCTACAGAATTCTTGATGACATATATCGTAAAACAGGTGATTTGAAACTTGGAGAGCTTGAGCTTTTAAAGGGTGAGATTAATCTCTATATTGATATAGAAAAGTATATTCATGGTGATACACTGGATCTTGTCCGTGCATTGCTCACCCTGTATGAGATAGATAAGCTAAAGAACGCGGTCCGCCTCTTTTTTGATAGAAAAATCAGAAAACGTACTATTGATACTGCTGCCCTGTATGTCCTCAGGGATAAAATCCTCTATGACATTCCCGTAGATCAGATTATTAATGCAGACAACCTGGAAGAAATCTCCCGCGCTCTGGAAACAACACCCTATTCAGCCATAATTGAAAAAAACAGTGAAACCGTTATCAGGAAAGGCTCACTTTTTCTCCTCGAAATCGCTCTTGATCATTTCTATTACAAAAATCTTGTTTCCACAGCACAAAAGCTGAGTGATAGGGATAAGAAGGATGCCCTTCGTATAATTGGTGTAGAAATTGATCTGCAGAATATCAACTGGATTCTTCGGTTCAGACGGTTTTATGATCTGTCCCTTGAAGAAGTCCTTACGCTTATTATTCCAGGCGGATATAACCTGGGAATCGGCCTTCTTGAGGAGGCCTATACATCCCAGAATATAACACGCATCCTGCATGGGATTATCAAAACGAATTATCCCGGGCTTTCAACGCTATTATCCTCTCAGCAGGCAGAAAGTACTTCAGAGCTTCTTCTTATTGATCGTATTCTGGAACGGATCATGATACATGAGATACAGCGTATATTGTCAGGATATCCTTTCACAGTGGGTATAGTGCTTTCCTATTTTATCTTAAAAAAAATCGAGATCATAAAAATTAAGGCAATTCTGAATGCAAAACAGTATAAAATTTCAGAAGACCGTATAAAAGGTGTGCTTTGATGTTTACGGCACGGATGATAAAATTGTTCGCAGTCGTGCTTGATCATGATGCAGATAAGGTAACCGAAGAACTACTTCGTGAAGGTGTGATGCAGTTTATCAATATTACCGAAATCGAACATGAGTGGCAGGGCAGGCTGAATGATGTAAGCCCGCAGGTTTCCCTTGCAAAAATTGCCATGATAAGAAAACGGATAGAAGGATTTTTAACCCCTCTTGGTATTTATCCAAAAACACCCGGGGAAATCGACCTTGAAAACCGCAGGCCTGTTGACCTGGAAGAAGAGAATAAAAATCTTGACAGAATTGCGGATGAACTTCAGGAAATCAGGAAGCGCCAGCGTACTATTCAGCAGGAAATATTAAAGCTTGAAGGTTTAAGCCGGCAGATCGAAATGTACGGCCCTGGACTTACTGAAACAGTAGTCAGTTCGCGGTATTCATTCATCACCATACGGGTGGGAAAAGTACATAAAGATAACTATCAAAGGTTAACTGATGAAATGAAGGATATCCCCTCTGTACTTCTCACAATACACAAGGAAGAAGATGCCCATCATCTTTTTCTCATTTTTATGAAACGCGATACTGAGAGAGCCCAGAAGATATTAGACAGAGCAGGCTGGGCCGAGGCAGAATTGTCCCGTAAATTGATCAGTTTAAAGCCTGATATAACCCTCAATCTGGATGAAAAAATTAAACAACTCCAGGAAGAACAGGAATCGCTCAGGAGAAAGGCAAAAGAGAGCATGGGACTTCACAGTAGAGACCTGAACAGGATGTGGGTACAGTTAAGGGTAAACGAGCTCTTTTATAAAGTGCAATCATATTTTAAACGCTCTTCGCGTACAATGATTTTTTCCGGGTGGCTTCCTGCTTCAAAACAATCATCCCTTGCCGAAAAAATTATACATGCAGCATCAGGACGCTGCTTTCTCGAGTGGCATGAACCGGAAAAGGATACAGCATTAGAAGTGAAAGAAAAAAATGCACCTGTTAAGTTCCGCAATCCGGAGTTTCTTGCCCCTTTTCAGATGCTCGTAACAAACTTCGGAGTTCCTGAATACGGTACTGTTGATCCTACTCCATTTGTTATGTTCTCCTATCTAATGATGTTTGGCCTGATGTTTGCCGATGTAGGGCAGGGCGCAGTGCTTGCTCTGGCCGGCCTGTTTGGAATGTTCTTTTTCAAAGGAAAGAAGGAGGCCTGGCAGAATATTTCAAAACTTATAGTCTGGTGCGGTTTTTCATCAATGGTAACGGGTGCGCTTTTCGGGTCATATTTTGGAATGGCCTGGTGTAAACCGCTTTGGTTTGACTTTCATGGGATAATATCCAGCCATCCAAATAAACAATCATATATTAATGATATTTTTGATATTCTTTCAATTGCAATTTACTTTGGTATAGGGATAATAGGATTCGGCCTGCTATTTAACTGGATAAACCTGTTTATAAAGCGGCGCTGGATAGACCTGGTGCTGGATAAGGGCGGGGTTCTTGGTGCATGGATCTACTTTGGCGGTATTTATATTGCCCGGTATATGATAATGTACGAGTACCGCCAGCTCCCCGGGTCAGGAGTTATCTTCTGGTTGGTTGGGCTTCCCGCGCTCCTGCTTTATGCAAAAGGCCCATTCAACTTTGTGCACAAGAGGAAAAAGGGAACAGGAAAAGAGTTTACACTGATGACTCCGCTTAATTTTGGAATGGAATGGATAGTGGAGCTTTTGGAAGTATTTGCCGGTTATCTGTCAAATACATTATCCTTTATGCGTGTTGCCGGACTGGGGATTGCCCATGTTAGCCTGATGTTATCCTTTTTCGAGCTTGCACGGATGGCGCAGGGCCAGGGTGCAGCTTTTAACCTGTGGTCATTACTTATTCTTATTACAGGGAACATACTGGTTATTGGCCTTGAAGGCCTTACTGCCGGAGTACAGGCATTGCGTCTGAATTACTATGAATTTTTCACAAAATTTTTCCGCGGCTCAGGTGAGGTGTATTTACCTGTATCTCTGAAAAGCCGTGATTAGCCAGGGAGGAGAATAATGACAGACCCAAAAAAGAGGTTGAGAAAACAAATCTTCATGAGTGTGATAATCCTTTTATCCATTATGGCGATTGCGGGTGCAGTCACCGGTGTAAAAATATTTGCACAGGATACAGTAGATAAAGCCGGAGAAGGTACCCGTTTGGAAGCCAACCTGGAAAAGTCAATTTCGCCTGAACAGGCCTCGGTTTCGAGGTTTGCCTTTATTGCAGCAGCAGTGGCTTTCGGGCTTGGCGCTATCGGAGCAGGTATAGCAATCGGTAATGTGGGTGCTGCAGCAATGGGTGCTATCGCTGAAAAACCTGAAGTTGCGGGCCAGGCGCTTATATTTGTTGCCCTGGCAGAGGGGCTTGTGGTGTTCGGATTTATTACTGCGCTTATGATTCTCGGCAAGGCATAAAAGGACATGAAGTATTTTATTATCGGTGATGAAGATGCGGTACTGGGCTTTGGTATGGTGGGTGTACAGGGCCGCACCGTTAAGAACTTTAAAGAAGCAGAGACAGCTTTTAATCATGCGCTGGAAAATGAAGATATCGGGATCATCATCATTACAGAGAAGATTGCGCAGCTCATACGGCCGACCGTCGATAGGTTTCTGTTTACAGAACGTTTTCCATTAATCATTGAGATTCCCGACCGTACAGGCCCTGTATCCGGGCGCATGGGAATTCGTGAAATGGCGAATACTGCAATCGGAATTAAATTATAGAAAGTCACGGGAATTATGGAATCACTTGAAAAAGGCAGCATAGCATT
>JAUVYC010000113.1 GCA_030603285.1 Spirochaetota bacterium | reverse complement strand
ATGAATCTAATCTACTTAAGATTCTGCTTTTTCTTAGAATATGAGTTCTAAAGCCAGGCATGTCGTATTCATACAATTTAATCAGTGTTTCCCATTCAGATGATCTAGTACTACAGCGATACTTCTCATACACGAGTGCTTAATTTGCATTTATCAGTGGTTAAAAGGTTGTGCATACGACATGTTTTGAGTCACAAAGCTACACTTTTGGTCACATAATCAGTAAGTATCGCTGTAGGGTTAACTGATTCTGAAAAGATAATGACTATTGACATAATAGTTTATCCTTGGTAAATTACATAATAAAGATTAAAATTACCTTGTAAAAATACGATTAAACAGATTATTTAACCTTGTAAAAAACCATGAAACGCTTGATAGATCGATTATTTGTTACGTGGAAGGATCAAAAAGGTCGAAAACCTCTGGTAATACGCGGGGCACGACAGGTAGGCAAAACTTATTCTATTGAACATTTTGGGCATCAATATTTTGATAGTTTTGTTAAGCTGGATTTTGAACTCGAAAAAAGCATTCATAAAATATTTGAAGGCGACCTTAATGTCGACAAATTGCTTTTACAAATTGAGGCTGCCTATGAACAACGCATTCTTCCAGGAAAAACACTGCTGTTTTTCGATGAAATCCAGGAGTGTCCACGTGCACTTCTGGCACTTCGTTATTTTTATGAGCATATGTCTGAACTGCATATCATAGCGGCTGGTTCTCTTCTGGAATTTGCCCTGGGCGATATTGCATTCCCAGTCGGTCGGGTGCAGTTTGAGTGGTTACGACCACTGGGATTTATGGAATTTCTCATTGCCACTGGGCACAATCATCTGGCTGAGAACCTGCCACATCTGAATACTGAAGAAGCAGTACCATCTTTAATTCACGAAAAATTACTTGAACAGTTACGTTATTATTTTCTGATTGGTGGTATGCCTGAAGCTGTAGCCGTTTTTACTGAAACAGTTTCCCTGACAGAAGTAATGAAGATTCATAAATCTCTGGCTCAAGCTTATCTGCAGGATTTTGCAAAATATAAAAAGCGTTTGGACAGAGATTGTATTGAACACGTATTCGGACAAATTTCTAGGGCAGTTGGCAAACGGATTAAATATACGTCAATTTATCCTGAAAAACGAATCGAAAAAATAAAAGAGTCTTTACATATCCTGGAACTATGCCTTCTTATTCAAAGAGTCCATTCAAGTTATGCACAAGGATTGCCACTGGGGGTTGATACATCCTCCAAGGTTTTCAAAACAATTTTTCTGGATATCGGGTTAATGCAACATATGTGCGGAGTTCAGGCTATCCATTTGCTGAATGAAAAAAATATATTGGATGTTTATAGGGGTGCTTTGGCCGAACAGTTTATTGGTCAGGAGATTTTGGTCTATGGTGGGTCTGAAAATGATCGCCTTTACTACTGGGACCGTCCAAATAAAAGCAGCAGTGCGGAGATTGATTATCTTATAGTACGAGAGGGAAAGATACATCCTGTTGAAGTAAAAAGCGGTAATCCAGCCAGATTAAAAAGTATGCATATTTTTCTAAATGAGCATCCATACTCTGACAAGGGCCTAGTTTTAAGTGAAAGAAATATCAAAATAGATCAAAAATATCATCTTAAGTTTATGCCCCTTTATACACAGTGGAGAACAAACTAAAGATGAGCGCCTGACAGAACTTAATCTAAAACTGGTGATAATAGGCTTCAGATTGCAGTTGGAGCGTTCTGTTATTGAATATAGTTAAATAAAGAAATAAATGCAATTGCAATTAAACTTACTATTAATTATCATACAGGTATTCTGCGATCTAAAAGTAAATATTGTAAGAGAAGTTAGAACCAAGATTAGAACCAAGAATAAGTATAAAGGTCATTCATAAAATCTGAAGGCGTATAACAAACGAGAATGCCGGAGTTGGACTCAGAAACTTTGGGGTTTATAAATTAGTCAAATGGAAATTACTAAGATTATAGAAAAAGCATTTTTGAAAGCACGTAAATATTTATTAACGAAAGGATATGAAGATAGTAAGGTTATAAGAAAAAATCCTTCAGGAGATATTTCCAGAGCTTTTGATATTAAGGCTGAAGAAATTTTGATAAACGATTTGATAAGAGAGTTTCCGGATTTTGGGATTATATCTGAAGAAGTTGGAGAAGTTAAAAGTAGCAGTGTTAAAGATGAATTTATAAGTTAACAAGGGAATTAATATGGCTGAAAAAAAAAGAACTCATGTTGTAGTACCTAAAGAATTGATGGAGGAAATAGACAGACTTGCCGGAAAAAGAAAACGTAGTTGGTTTATAACTCAAGCGGTAAGAAAAGAGATACAACGTTTAAATTTTCTTAAGGCTGTAAAGGAAACAGCCGGAGCATGGAAAGATGAAGATCATCCTGAATTTAAAATGGGAGTGAATAATTGGATAAGAAGTTTACGAGAAGAAGATGAAAATAGATTAAAAGAGATGATATAATGGCTGAGTATTTATTAGACACTTCAATAATAATTGATCACATGCGGGGGAGTAAAGAAGTGAATTCTTATTTAGAAGATATTGCTCAACGAGGTGATATTGCTGGTTGTTGTTGTATTAACATTGCTGAAATCTATGCCGGTATGAGGGAAAAAGAAAAGACAGATAGGTTCATTGAAAGCCTTAATTATTTTGAAGCAACCAAAGAGACCGCTAAATTAGCTGGAGAATTTAGACAAAGATACTTTAAAAAAGAGAAAACATTAGCCACCACTGATGTAATTACTGCTGCTACGGCTTTAACCTATAATCTAACATTGATCACGAAAAATATTCAACATTATCCCTTTCCTGAGTTAAGAATTGAAGAGATTTAAGCCAAAGTTATTTTTACTTCATCAATCAGAGAAAGGTAAAGCAAAAGAAATGGGATTTTCACGAGGCTTACAGTATCTTTTCAGGATAGGGACAGAGATTTTCTATGCTGCATTTCATGCAGAGAGGTCTTCGGGCCTGGCAGGTATATCTACCGTGAAAGTTCAGCACATGTGAAAAACGGGTTTGATCCTTTTCTAAAATGAGATCCTTAAGTTCAGCCTCTATTTTATCAGGATTATTCGATTCACTGAGCTTCAGACGCCCTGACACACGTCTTACGTGGGTGTCTACCATGATTGCAGGTGCACCAAAGCAGTTACCAGCCACAACATTTGCAGTTTTTCTTCCTACTCCAGGGAGGGTGATAAGATCCTGTACGGTTTCAGGGAATTTTCCGCCAAACTTTTTCTCGATTGCTTCCGATACACCTTTCAGACTTTTCGCTTTGTTTTTAAAGAAGCCTGTCGGCTTAATAATACTTCCAATATCCTGGTGTTCAGCAGCTGCCATATGGGCGGGGTCCGGGTATTTCTTAAAGAGATGCGGTGTAACACCGTTCACCCTTTCATCTGTACACTGTGCAGCAAGAATTGTGGCAATCAGCAGTTCAAAAGGGGAGGAATAGTGTAATAGAGGCTTTGCATCCGGGTATTTCAGTTTTAAAGCTCCAAATATCCTATATGCCCTTTTCTTTTTTTCGTCTTTTGAAGAATTCATCAATCTCCTCACATGTCATACAGTTTAAGAGGCCGTCCTTTTTAATCCAGCCTTTTCGTGACATGATCAGGCCGTATTCTATATCCCCGAATCCTTCTATTGAATGGGCATCGGGCCCCAAAGATACAAGGACCCCCATTTCTGATGCTTTTTTCAGAAAAGGCCAGTCAGGGTCCAGACGATGAGGGTTGCAGTTATGCTCCAGGACAACCTTTTCCCCGGAAAGGGCAGAGAGAATCTTTTCCTCATCAAATAAATACCCCTGCCTTGATAAAAGGAGCCTTCCACTTATATGGCCCAGCATTGTAGCATACGGATTTTTTATTGCATTCAGGAGCCTTTCTGTTGCTTCTTCCGGATTCATAGCAAGCTTCGTATGAATTGATACGATTACAAAATCGAGTTGCCGCAGGATTTCATCAGGATAGTCAAGGCCGCCGCCCGGGAGAATATCGGATTCGATGCCGCAAAAAATCTTGAAAGGTGAGAGTTCAGAATTAAGGTGGTTTATTTCTGTTATTTGAGAAAGTAGCCTGTCGTTGGAAAGTCCGTTCGCATAAAATGCAGATATTGAATGATCGGAAAGGCAGAGATAAGTGTATCCCTGTTTTATACACTCTTTTGCCAGCACTTCAATACTGTGCGCACCGTCAGAGTAGTTTGAGTGAGCATGTATCATACCTGAAATATCTGATTTATCAATGAGCTCTGGGATAGAGCCATGCTCAGCAGCTTCAACTTCTGATCCTCCTTCCCTTATTTCCGGCGGAATAAAGGAAAGCCCTATTCTCCTGTACACCTCTTCTTCAGTTTTTACCGAAAGTGCCTCTTCCCCTTTGAAAATGCCGTATTCATTCATCTTGAGCCCCATGCGTTTGGCGCGTGTTCTGAGAATAGTGTTGTGCTCTTTTGAACCGGTGAAGTGCTGGAGTGCAGAGGGGTAGGATTCACTTTGAATGATCCTGAAATCTATCTGAATTCCTTTTTTTCGAATAGATACTTTTGTATGTCCGGCGCCAATAACACCATCAGTATCAAAATTTTTATCTGCAAGATTGAGAAGGGTTTTGTTAATCGTGTCAGTTTCAGCATCTTTATCCGGTACAAGGACAATATCAATGTCCTTGAAAATAGTTTTTCCTCTTCTCAGGCTTCCCGCAATAGTTACTCTTAAAAAGATACCTGAGGTCTGCAGGGTAGTTACCACTGTTTTTGCAATGCCCAGGACTTCGGAGATAAGGTGCCTGTCCCTGTACTGTTTTTTAAACTCTATGCCTTTCAGTATTTTTTCCTGGCTTTTTGTACCAAAGCCTTCAAGGGAAATAAGGCGGTTTTCTTTGCACGCGTACTCCAGCTCACCGGTCGTCGAAATATCGAGTTTCTCCCAGACTGCCTTTACTTTCTTCGGTCCCATACCGGGAATAGTGAGAAGTTCCAGGATATCCTTAGGGAATGCTGATTGGAGTGTCTCAAGCAGGCTGGAGTTCCCTTTATCGAGGTACTCCAGGATAACTTCTTCAACGCTCTTTCCGATTCCCTTTATTTCTGTTAATTTTCCTTTCCGTGCAATACCAGCTATATCATCCGGATAAGATTCAACAACACGGGAAGAGTAATCAAATGCCCGCACCTTAAAGGGATTATCTCCTGAGAGCTCTTTATAGACTGCAATATTTTTTAATAACGACGCAATTTCTTTGTTATTCATTTTAGAATACAATATCTAATTTATTGATTTCTGCCTGGGCTTCTGACAGGATTTTATCCGGGTCCTCTCCGTTTATCATGATTTCTTCAAGTGCCTTTTTTATTATTGTATTCACATCCATATAACCCACAACAGGATTATATATCTCCCCCTTTTCAAGCTCAATAGTTGAGGCCATGTGATTGGGATTATCTTCATAAAATATGAGCAGATCAAGGGATTCTTTTACAGATGTTCTAATAGAAGGATTTCCGGTGTGGGTGTGCCACGTAATAGCATTATCGTAATCTATCAGGTTCTCAATAAATTTAAATGCCTCACGCTCTCTTTTTTGGTTTGATTTCAAAATTACAAGACAGGATCCGGTTACAACGGGTGGAATATTTTTATGAGAAGGTAGATGCCATACATTCATATCATAGGGGAGGTTAGACTCAGTATAAACGAGTATTGAACTGGAAGTTGACATTATTCCAAGGTTTCCGCTGAGGAATGAGGCTACCCCTTCATCAACGGAAATTTTGGGCGGCATAATTTCATATTGATAGACCAGGTTCTGTAAAAATACCATTGCTGCTGTAATTTCGTCTGTATCAATAATAATTCTCCCATCCTGAATAACTGCTTTACCAGTATAACTCTGGGCAAATGAGATAAACTGAGTCATGGTATCTATAGGAATGAACAGTGCCCATTTATTTCGGGGGTTCTGTTTAATTTTTCCTGTTATCGTCATAATATCATCCCAGGTCAGGGGCACTTTTTCCTGCTTCACACCTGATATCCGGAGCATATGCTGATTGACGAAAAGAATATTAACGCTGTACAAAAAGGGAATGCCGTAGATTCTTTCCTGTATGGATACTGAATTCCAGAACTTTTCAGATATATCACCCTTTAACTTATTTGTGATAAGCGATGTAATATCTGCAAGATAATCTTTTTCTTTTAAGGTTGGCAGGAAGTGGACAGGTATCTGTACAATATCAGGAAGGTTTTCCCGGGACAGAAGTTTTAAGTATATGTCCTCTTCATTTCCCTTAAATATTCCTTTTACCAGGGTCAGCCGGTTTGTTTCGTTGAAGGTGTTAATTGATGAGATTAAAATGTTTTTATTGTATGTCCCGATAAAATGCCAGAACCGGAGCTCATTTTTTTTATGAGGCGTATCCCGTTTTTTTGAGTAAGCTGAAGGAGTAGAAATAAAAAGAACCATTGAAATTGAAACAAGCCAGTACATCCGGAATAGTACTTTTCTGTAAAACAAGGAAAATTGCCCCCATTTATTCTGGTGACTTTTTGTCTGGTTTTAATATAATATAACGATATATGAGAGATTTAAATATTTTTTTTAAGAATTCTGTAGAAGACCTTCGATTTCTTTTAGATAAACAATATCTTAAAAAACCTGCAATTGAGCTTGTCGGGAATAGATACCGTTTAGATCATAATGAGAGAATGATCCTTTACAGGGGGGTTTTTGATACTCCGAGTATTATCGAAAGGAAGAAAAAATGTGCAGCTCCATCTGAAATTAAACGGTTAATCATTGATGGTTATAATGTACTGATAACTATTGAAAGTTACCTGAAAGGAAAAACGGTTTTTCGTTCCCTTGATGGATATGTTAGGGATATATCAGGACTATACGGGGACCATACTTTCGATAACTTTACAAGAAAGAGTATAGATTTACTGGTCAATTTTATAAAACATGGTACAGGGAAAGATTCGAGTATTCCCCCGGATGGAGCCTTTTATCTCGATTATCCTGTGTCAAATAGCGGTGAACTTGCGGTATCTTTAAGAGAATGTTTTAAAAAAGAAAAGATGAACATTGAGGTAAATGTAGTAAAAAATCCTGATTACAGTATTATCGAGGAAGGAAGATTCTCTGATGAGACGGTAATTGCTACATCTGATACGGTGATTCTTGATAAGATCGAAAGGAGTTTTGATATCCCTGATTTTATCATACGGAATGTTTTTCAGAAAGATATACTTGATCTTGAAATGATTATGATGCAGAAATCAGGGAACTGAGTTTGGTCAGGATACTGTGAAGCAGGAGAAAAAAGTATATGAAAATTAGAAAGATTTAATTAACCTGTTACTCAATTTGTGAGAAAACCGCACTAAATGGCTTCCATTAAAAAGGAGAACTGCTCATTCTTCGAACAAAAATCTGGTCTACCATGGCGCGATCTGAAAGGGAAAGCAGATACAATACTGTTTTTGCAATATCTTCCGGAAGAATGAGCAGAGAGCGGTCGAGGTCAGGACGGGCTTTAAAAGATAAATCTGTTTCCACCCCACCGGGTAAAATAGCCGATATGCGAATATTATGTTCCTGAGCTTCTACGGCTAATGACTTTGTCAGTCCCATTATAGCATGTTTACTGGCTGTATAGGCAGATTGGTTCGGGTATCCTTTGAAACCTACGACACTGGAAATGTTTATTATATATCCATTTTTTTGCGGTATCATCATTTTCATTGCCTGTTGACAGCAAAGATATGTACCCCGTACGTTAATATTCATGATTTTATCGAAATCTTCGATAGAGAAATCAACCAGATTTCCCCATATACCGATACCTGCATTATTTATAACAATATCCAGCCTTCCGAATTTGTCCATGATTATCTTAAATAAAGTTTTAATATCTTGTTCTTTCGCTATATCAGCCGGAATTACCGTTGCATTCCCTCCCCTGGAAGTGATTTCTTCTTTGACTTTTTGCAGCTTATCCATACTACGGGCGGTAAGAATAACATGAACTCCTGAATCTGCAAGCATCAGACTTATACCACGGCCAATCCCACGGCTTGCACCTGTAACGAGAGCAACCCGGTTCTTTAAATCAATATACATATTCGCTCATCATTAAATAATATGTAGTTAATAAGGTTGATTGTATTATTGATAATAGCATACAATAAGAGGAATAACAATAGATAGTTAATTCCTTAGAATTACAGGATATTAATTCACTGCCAAAAGGA
>JAUVYC010000053.1 GCA_030603285.1 Spirochaetota bacterium | reverse complement strand
TAGATACAAAGGGGAAAAGAGTTTGTTAATTTACATATATTTGGGTATAAGCCTGTAAATCGTACCTGATTTTGTTGCTACTACAATATCACCATTATATACAGCAGGCTGGAGAGTAATAGGACTGTCAAGAGGATATTTTTTCAGAATCTTACCAGTTTCAGCATTCATTAAAATAAACTGTCCCCTGCTGTCACCAAAGTAAAGTTTCCCTTTATAATACATTGGTGGACACGTTGAAGATACAGGTCTGAATAATTCTTCACCATTTTCTGATGAGAGAGCATAGAATTGCTTGCCTGTATACGGATACACAGCTTTATCTCCTATATTTACATCCTGGAAAATTCCCGTACCCTTACCGATATCGATTTTCTTTTCCCAGATATTTTCGTCCTTCATCAGATCAGTAAGAACAATTGTTCCATCTCTGCCTGCAAAAACAGCTAAATCATTGCGTATAACAGGAGCAATACCCACGGGCTGAAGAGCATCTGATTCAATCCTGTTTTCAATCAACCCTGATTCAGGATTAATTTTACACAGCACACCTCTTTGATTCACCATAATAATATTGTTGTTATAAACAGCAGGAGCACTGTTTGAACTTTCCGGTAGTTCAATCCTGCTTGTCTCATTAAAGGTACGAGGTTCCAAAAAGAGAAGTGCATTATTCGATGGATAAAGAATATTTTCATTAAATTGGACTATTCTTCTGCCGAAAAGATGGCTCGAGAAGTTACCCTTTCCAAGAGGGATTCGTTTTATGTCTTTGCCAGATTTCAGGTTTAATATTGCAAGTTCCCTTGATCCCGAAAATAAGACCACATTCCCGATTACAACCGGCATTGAGTTATTATTCGGCTTATTTTTGGTTGAGACTGTCCAAATATTAGTGCCGTCAGTGTTGATACAGGAAACCCGGCCATACGCATCGGCAAGGACAATATTATTCCCCGAAACTACGACCTTGCGGATGTATGGTGTGCTGCCTATATTCAATTTCCATGTAACCGGTGAATTTTTCAGCTCAATAGTTACCGACTGTACCTCCTGGTCCAACACTATAATCTTTTTTTCCTTAGTGATATATCCTTCTCTTTCAACTTTTATGGTCAGCTCTGTATCTGGTAAATAGAGTCCGCTGAACTTCCCTCTTCCTGAATCATCATTGATATATATTTTTGCGTCCTTTGGAAGTACCTGTATAGTTACTTTTGTATAGGCAGGCTTTTTCTCCTGTTTTGCTTTCTCAGGCGCAATCAGAACCGCTATAACAAACTCTTTTGTCTCCATCTTCTCAATTTCATTAAGTTCCTGTTCAATGGTGTCACTCACAGCTTCGGGTTCCATAAATACTTCTTCGACCTCTTCAGTTTTTTCCGAAGAGACAGATATAACTTCCTCTTTTAAACTGATGATAGCCTGCTTCATTTCCTGTATTTCCTGCATATCCCTATCAGAGAGTTCCTTATCGCTGGTTTGGGCTAACTTTTCTTTCTCTTCAAAAGCAACTGTCTTTTCATCTATTTCCTTAATTTTCTCTTCGATGAACACTGCAACATCTTCAAACTCCTGAGCCGCCTCTACTACCTCTTGCTGTTCTATGGTTACCTCTTTTTCATCAGTTATAATAATTTCCGGAATAGCTATTTCATCTAATATTTCTTTTGCAGTCTCAGTTTTTAAATTAAATTTCATTTCTTCAATTTTATCAGCAATTGAAACAGGGATTACCGATACTGTTCCCTCTTTTACGGCAAAATGTACAGATTTATCCTTCCTTGCAGTTACCATAAACTCAGTGCCTCTTACCCCCGCAAGAGCAGTACTTGTCCTTACCTGGAACTCCTCACCTTTTGTAAGCTTATTTACCTTGCACAGGATTTTTCCATCCTTGAGGTTTACATTCACTTTATTTTGATCTTCTTTCAGGTAAACTTCACTGATAAGCAGTTCAGTATTTTCTTGAATCCGTATTATCCCAAAGTCAGTAAACTGTATTTCGCAGAAGGAATCACTTTCCGTTTTGATTCGGTTATCAAGTTCGACAAAGTCCTCAACATCCAGTGGGCCCCAGCTTTCATCATTGTTTACAGAAACATTTCCGGATGCAAACATAACAATACCGCGGGTAAATGCTTCGGTTTCCTCTTCACTAATTTCATCAGGTTCTTCAGAAACTTCCGAAATTTCTTCAACCGGTACAAAACCCTCTAAATCATCTTTCTTTAAGCAGCCCGCAAGAAAAAATGCTATTATTATAAAAACGAAAATAATTAATAAAATTATCTTTTTCATTTAGTTGTTTTCCTTAAATAAATGAATTCTTTATCCTACTTATACAGTATAGACCATAAATCTGAAAATTCAAAAAATTTATCAAATAAAAAGGCTTTATGCAGAAGTTTTTGTTATACTCAACGACACAATGTTTTAATAATAATGACATGTTGGCGGGACCAGCCGGATATACCGGTTTCGAAGAGATTGACACCGTATTTTCATAAGTCTCTAGCTGCTGCAAAGAAGTAGGGGCAATTCATGAATTGCCCCTACTCAAAGTGTTCCAGTAATCAATGTATAAAGTCGTTTATCACTGCTTCCAATGAAAATACTCCCCAAAAAACCTGCAGGTGAGGAAGAAATGGAACGCGTAAGCGTGTATTTCCACTTAAGTACTCCATCAGAATGGAGAGCGAAAATATTTCTATCACAATCGATAAAATAGATTGTACCGTCAGAGTCAATATAAGGTGAAAATCTGATACGACTGTATGTTCCGAATATCCATTTCGGTGTTCCATCAGGATTCAGTGCATACAGGCAAAGATCATCGCTTCCAATATATATTGTCCCATTTCCATCAACCACAGGTGAAGACCTGATTCTGCCTCCTGTCCGAAATATCCATTTCGGTGTTCCGTCAGGGTTCAGAGCATACAGACAACTATCATCGCTTCCAATATATATTGTCCCATTTCCATCAACCACAGGTGAAGACCTGATACTCCCTCCTGTCCGAAATATCCATTTAAGTGTTCCGTCAGGGTTCAGAGCATACAAACCATGATCTTCACTCCAGGCATATACCGTCCCTTCGGAATCAATGACAGGTGTTGAACGGATATGTCCCCCAGTGCTGAACCTCCATTCTGCTGTCCCGTCGGTATTCACGGCATAAAGGCATCTATCATCACTCCCGTAATATACCGTTCCTTCAGGATCAACAGCAGGTGAAGTATGAATATTGCCTCCCGTAGCAAAAGCCCATTTAAGTGTTCCATCAGGATTCACGGCATAGAGACATCTATCATCGCTACAAGCATAAATTGTCCCATCATGACCAACAACCGGCGAATATCTGATACTGCCGCCCGTAGTAAAAGCCCATAGAAAACGGCCATCTGGCCTCAATGCGTATAAACAGCGGTCATTACTCCCGAAATAAATGACACCTCCAGGGCCCACAGCCGGGGATGTAAAAATCTTGCCGCCGGTAGAAAAGCTCCATTTTATTCTATCTTCGAACGCTTCACTATAGCTCCATTTGCTTTTTATTTTATTTTCATTTACTGCCTGAACTCTAAAAAGATATTTATTATTTTCATCAAATCCTTTTCTGAGTAAGTACATATTATGTTTAATTCCGGTTTTCTCAAAAAACGGGTTTTCAAAATTACCATCTATTCTATCAATCTGTACAGTATAACTAACTGCATCTGGCAATGTATCCCAGAATAACTTGCAATTCTTCTGGCTTATTATTTCCGGCTGATATATTCCTATTTTCTTTGTAATTGAACTTCGAAAAAACAAAAAGTTTCTCCCATCCTGTACATCGATAGTTGTGCTTTCCTGCATAAACCAGGGGTCTTTTACAGACACACGTGCTGCTTCATCAGAAAATCTTTTAATTCTCAAAGGACTGATGCCATAATGCTTATCGTTTACATATACCTCCATACCGGATGGATTGGAAAGGATGATCAATTCCTTTTTTGCTATTTTCGATTTCTTTTTAAACAAACTTTCAGAAGCTTTTAACTTATGCCCCAAATAAGTTTCCAATTTTTTCTTTGTTTTTACGCTCGCCAGTATTCTGATTATATTCTTTTTTTCAAGATATTTTCCTATTGTGTCATCAATACACCTCTTTTCTTCTTCATATTGATAATAATCTATCATTGGAATTCTTTCTGCCATACGGTCAATCTGCTGGTATCTTTCATAGCCCCGTGCCAGCTCGCCCTGTGAAAAGTCATACGCTGCGTTTACCCCAAGAATATTGTAAAAAAAACTCGCATTTTTTAAGGTCTTTTTCCGTATAATATAAGGATCCCGGTAACTGTCTGCTGATTCGTATATCTTTACCAGCTCATCAAAAACATTCTGTTTTGGTTTAAAAAAATTATCTTCTATATCCCAGTGATTTAACTGCAGCCTGTATTCAACCTCCATCTGGCGATACCTTTCCAGCAGTGTTTCAAGGCTCAGGCAGTAGGAAATATCATCAAATAAATGCAACAGCTCATCAAAATTCTTTATCACCTGTTTCTTTTCCTGTCTCCTGTCACTGAACTCATCTATTATCCCTTCCAGCCTGTTCAGCTCTGCTTTTTCATTATCCAGCAAATAGGGTATCCCAAATTCGATTTTCGTTACTTTGCTATCATATACCCAAACATCTTCGGAAAATATTACCTCCATACCGAGCATCCTGTTCTGCCTTACCTCAACTGTACGAATTCCATTTAATATATCACCCACTTTAAAGGTGCTATCTCCACTATGGTCTCCTTCTATGTATACAGAAAAATTTCCCTTCTCACCACTGTTTACGAGCTCGATTGTTCCAAATCCTATATGCATTTTGCTGAATTCCTGAATAAGGGATACCATCAGCTTGTTTGCTGCATCAAAAATCTTAAAAATATTCTCTGCTTTTTCTTCTTTTGTTATAGTCACCTTATTCTTGACCCTGTCATATACTGACATCTGAAACACGATATTCCCTTTTTTGTCCAAATAGGCCTTGCCGAATACTATGTTGTCTATTCTATTTTCTTTTGCATATTTTTTCATCCTGGCAGGATGCGCATACGGATCCATGCTCTCTGTTTTTGAGACAATAAATCGACGTATGAGTTCCAGATTCAGTTCAACTGTGTTGTCAATTGTATCACAGACAGCATCATATTGATCATCTTTTGTTGTATTGATCATCGGAACGATAGCAACCCATGGCTTCAGGGATTCTTCCTGAGGGTATATGAGCTGAAATGGCAGAAGGGTAAAAACGATGATTAAGAGATTAAAATACCTCAGTTTCCTAATTAGTTTATGTTGAATAATTCGGTTTTTCATATCAAATAGATTATGCAAGTTATTTAACTTGTTTTAATGAAAGAGTGAGAAACTAATTATTGAGCCGGAATATTTAGAAATCTCAAAATAATACAAACATTTACCGGCAATTAATTAGCTTCTGATAAAAAATTTTAACCTTAAAAGTTAAATATGCCAATATTTTTATTTTGCATTCAATTAAGAAACAGTAAAGCTTTTAAGTATTGTCCTATTTTTTCCCGCCTTTTTTTGATGTAATCATCGCTTTTACTTTCTTAAGCCGTGTAAGATTTGACCGTTCCATTTCTGAAAGTTTCATTGTAATATATTTAATTGTTTCATTTATATTGGGAATGAGAATATATTCAAGGACATTTACTCTTCTTCTTGTTTTTTCAATCTCCTCTGCAAGCAGGATTGAGGTCGTTTCAAGTTCAGCGAGCTTCAGCAGAGTGTTGAGAAGATTACCGAACTTCTTTACACACATATCAACGAGTATAGAGCTTTTTTCATCACCATAATTATAAGGATTTCCGGTGATCTCTACTTCAAACTCCGGAGCCTTTAAGTTCATTATTGTTTTTGTTTTAAACTTTACCTCAGTCTGTGCGCCCGGTACTGCAAACAGGCTTTCTATAGCAGCGCCTCCTACAACACCTTCGGCAATTGAATAGCTCTGGAATACAGACTGAATTTCGTTATCTGCCTGAATTCTCAGCTTTTTTGTTTCCTCAATAATCTCAAGAAACTTTCGAACAAGCACATCCTGCTTATCCTTTAAAAGCTTATGCCCTCTTATGGCAAGAACATGCCTCTTTTTCAGTCTTAGAAGTTCCATCCGTGTTGGATTAATAGCAAGAATCATTTAACCTTCTTTCATATATGACAATGTATAAAGATTTCGCCGCTAACCAATATTTATGAATTAGCCCCAACCTTCTCTTTAAATCCTGGAAGATATTTTTCCATAAATTCCGGCCGAATTCTTTTCAATTCCACAGTTGGAAGAACTGACATAAGCTCCCATCCAAGATCAAGTGTAAACTCAATATCTCTATCTTCAGACTCATCCTGAGCTATATATCTTTTTTCAAAGCTTCCTGCAAACTTGTAGAAAATTCGATCCATATCGGAAAGTGCAGCTTCCCCAAGTATGACTTCAAGTTCCCGTGCCTCAAGGCCTCGCGCATACGCTGCAAAAAGCTGGTTAAACACATCGGCATGATCTTCACGGGTTTTCCCCTCTCCGATTCCTTTATCCTTTAGCCGTGAAAGTGACTGAAGTACATCAACAGGAGGATAAATACCCCTTCGATGCATTGCACGTGATAGTACTATCTGTCCTTCTGTGATATATCCTGTTAAATCAGCGATCGGATGGGTTTTATCATCTTCAGGCATGGTGAGAATAGGGATCTGGGTAATAGAACCCTTTTTCTCTCGAATCCTGCCTGCCCTCTCATATATTGATGCAAGATCCGTATAAAGATACCCCGGATACCCCCTTCTTCCCGGTACTTCCTGGCGTGCCGCAGAAACCTCACGCAGAGCCTCACAATAATTTGTCATATCGGTCAGAATAACAAGAACATGCATATCCATCTCAAAAGCGAGGTATTCTGCTGCAGTAAGCGCAAGCCTCGGGGTTGTAATTCGTTCAATAGCAGGATCTGAAGCAAGATTTACAAAAAGAACGGTACGCTCGATTGCTCCCGTTTTCTGAAAATCCTGTATAAAGTACAGCGCCTCTTCAAAAGTGATACCCATTGCAGCAAATACGACAGCAAACTCTTCTCCTGTTCCCCGCACCTTCGCCTGCCGTACGATCTGCGCCGCCATTTTTGCATGAGGAAGACCGCTTCCGGAAAATATCGGTAATTTCTGTCCTCTTACAAGAGTATTTAAACCATCGATTGTAGAAAATCCTGTCTGTATAAACTCGGATGGATAATTTCGTGCATAAGGATTTATTGGAGAAGAATTGATATCAAGCCTTTTTTCCGGGATGATCTTTGGCCCCTTATCAATAGGTCTACCCTGCCCATCAAATACCCTCCCGAGAATATCTTTAGATACGTCCAGCTCCATTCCTTTGCTTTTGAAACGAACCTTCGTATTGAACACATTTACCCCGGTTACACCTTCAAAGAGCTGAATAAGCACCTGATCCCGGTTAACCTCGAGGACTCGCCCGTTTCTCAGCTCTCCATCAGGAAGCTCAATCTCAACAAGCTCTTCATATTTTGCGCCCTCTACCTGTTCAACTAGCATCAATGGGCCTGCGACTTCTTTAATCGTATTATATTCTTTGATCATTTACGTCTCCACTAAAACCTTTTCTTTGAGCTCTTGAAAGCTCTTTGTAACACTCTCCTTCAGTTTTTCAAACTCATCTTCCTTATTTTCTGGGATGAATTTCGCCCGGGCTATATCTTCCCGAATTGGAAGCGATGCAATATCAAGAATTGATACATTATTGTTCAGGGCATCTTCAGCAAGATCATGAAAGTGCATAATCAGCTCCATCAGCTTTACCATTTTTTCAAATGATGAATATGTGTCAATTTCATCGAAGGCATTTTGATGGAGAAAATCTTCACGGATTGATTTTGCGGTTTCCATGATAAGCCGTGCATCTGGAGAAAGGACATCAAGCCCAACTAAACGAACAATTTCTTCAAGCTCTGCCTCCTCCTGAAGTATAGCCATTGCCCTGTTAATATTGTCAAGCCACTCCCTGCCGTAATTTGTTTCTAAATAGTCTGTGAGGTTGGGAATGTAGAGTGAATAACTGTTAAGCCAGCTTATGGCCGGAAAATGTCTCTTGTACGCAAGCTTATCTTCCAGGCCCCAGAAGACTTTCACTACCCGAAGAGTTGCCTGCACAACAGGGTCAGAAAGGTCACCTCCTGGCGGTGAAACAGCCCCGACCACACTTAATGCACCGATTTTTCCATCACTGCCAAGGCAGACAAACTTACCTGCCCGTTCATAAAACTCCGCAATTCTTGTGCCCAAATAAGCAGGATAGCCCTCCTCTCCAGGCATCTCTTCAAGCCTTCCTGACATTTCCCTCATTGCTTCTGCCCATCGTGAAGTGGAGTCCGCCATTAATGCAACTGAATAGCCCATATCACGGTAATATTCAGCAATTGTAATCCCTGTATAAACTGAAGCCTCACGGGCAGCCACAGGCATATTGGAGGTGTTTGCGATAAGGACTGTCCGCTTCATGAGAGGTTCGCCGGAGTGAGGGTCTTTTAATTTGGGGAATTCTATCAAAACATCGGTCATTTCATTCCCCCGTTCCCCGCATCCAACATAGACAACAATCTGTGCATCAGCCCATTTTGCCAGCTGGTGTTGCACGACCGTTTTCCCGCTCCCAAATGGTCCCGGGATACACGCTGTGCCGCCTTTACTTATAGGAAAGAATGCATCAATTACCCGCTGACCGGTGGAAAGAGGCTCGTCAGGTGCAAGCTTTTCTTTATACGGTCGTGGTCTCCGCACAGGCCATTTAGTTAGCATGGAAATTTCTTCCTCCCTGCCATTCTCTGTCTCTATCACAGCTATTGTATCAGTAACAAGGCATTCTTTCCTTTCAATCATTTTAACCTTTCCATTAATCCTGGGCGGCACCATAATCCTGTGAACAACCAGAACTGTTTCATCTACTATACCGAGAATATCGCCTTCTACAACACTGTCACCAACCTGTACTGCTGGATTAAAATTCCATCTTTTTACCCTGGAAAGGCCGGGGATAGCAATGCCCCGCGTTATTAAATCTCCAACTTTAAGCCTTATCTCATCAAGAGGCCTTTGAATTCCATCATAAATCGATTCAATCAGACCAGGGCCCAGCTCAACTGAAAGCGGCTGGCCTGTAAGATATACAGGTTCCCCCACACCCAGACCACCAGTTTCTTCATACACCTGTATTGATGCTTCGTCGCCCCTCATCTCAATGACTTCTCCCATGAGCTTTTTCTCACTCACCCTGACAACATCATATATTTTTGCATTCTGCATATTCGAGGCAACGACTAATGGCCCTGCAATCTTTACTATTCTTCCAACCTCCATCCTAACTCTCCTTAAATAAATCCGCCCCTATCGCCTTTATTACCAGGCGTCTAAGACGTTCTGAAGCAATTCCTGTGCTCTCACCTAACCCTCGTATGGTAAAAACTACCGGGACCTCTTTTTCCCATAATGCATCAATCTGCTGTTTCAATTTCACAGCAACTGTCTCCGTGATTATAATAAGTTTATATTGTTTTTTTACTATGGTTTTAAACCAGTTATCAATTTCCCCATCCCCTTCTGAGAAAAAATGAACATCAGCACCAAACGGTTCAAAACCCAGAATATTTCGTTCTTCACCCAAAACAGCAATACTAGCCATAAAGTCCTCTTACATACCTTTTGATTTCTTCCGGCAGAATACCGGCAGCTTTTGCCTGAAGTATTATTCTTAGATTCTTTACCTCAACCTCTTTTACCCACAGGTATGCTAAAACCGGTTCAATACCAAAGGTAACAAAAATGCTCTCTTTTAAATATTGTACTAAATCTTCTTCCAATAATTTTTCTGCCTGTACAACCTGATTCTCTTCATCCCCTTTTTTATCTACATTGCGTAAAATCATGGAAAAGGGAGAAAATACAATCATAGCTGCAAATCCTTCCAGGTTGTGATCAAATCCCTGCTCAAGAAATTTGATATCAATGCTCCCGAAGGGGAGAAAGCGGTCTCTAATCGACGTACGTTTTTCGCCCCGTATTTTTAACCGCAGGGTTGTCCTGATATTACGTATGTCAACTTTCCTCACAAAAAAATCTGTAACAAAAGCATTATTATACTCAAAAAGAATCTGAAAGAGTTCGGTATAATATGAATAGTCACACTCATTATCTATGATATTACCGGTCAGAACTTTTGTATTTTTCAGTGAAAGGTAAGCATTATACATTATCTCTCCAGTATCAAGAACATGCCCGAAATCAAGCATGGATCTCAGTACCGGATAAGAATAATTTGAACGACTTGATAATTCGTACGGGATAGATATATTCTGAAACTTTTCTTCTTTGATAATGAATTTTAAAAGCTCATAATCATATTCCAGTGATATGAGCCTTTTTATTTCATCTTCAAGGATGAAAGATTTAATCATATACAGATGGCCAGTAAACGATTCTTCAAGATTTTTCAAAAGAAGGTGCACATCGGGCGATCCATTGTTTCTAATCCCTGTTATTTCAGTAAACAGGGGATGAAAACGATCCATAGGCGCTGTTATAAGTGAGTTGTATCCTGCACCATCAATAAGTTTGGTTTCTAAAGCTCTTATTCTTGCAACAGCATAGGCATACTCACTGTTTTCAACAAATTCAGGACTATACGTCAGCATTAAATATCTCCCATGCCTTCTGCTCTAAGTCAACTCGCTTATACTTGAAAAGACTGTCAATCGACATATTTATTTCAACCTTTTCTTTTTTTAATACAAAACCCCACGGAAAATCTCTCCTCTCTTTAGATTTAGTAAATTTTCTTTTTTTCCTTTTATTGAGCTCTTTAAATAATTCTTCTAAAAATTTTTCTTCACCTTTCCTGCCGAAGACAACTTCTTCACCTTGTGAATGAGACACCCTGTCAATCAAAGATATAACAAGTTGTTTATACTCTGACAACGGTTGGTCCACAAGCATTTTATAGGCATCTGAAAAAGCCCTGTCCATCCACTTCCGCCGTGCCTGGAGCATATTTTTCCGCTGATCGAGTCTTTTATTCAGCACCATTCTTTCCTTTTCTCTTCTGTACTTTTCATCCAGCAGTGATTTCTGCTTCTCAAAATATTTTTCGGCCTCTCTCTTTCCCTCTTCAGAAATAGAACGTGCTTCTTCTTGTGCACTATCCATAATCTTTTTGGCTTCTGCTTCTGCGTCGGCAATAATGCGATCAATGATACCCTCTACCGACATACCGTTTCTCCATTTTTCTTATTTTATTAAAAAGTTAAAAACATCCAGATAAATATTGAAACAAGTAATCCTAATACCGCATAGAATTCCACAAGAACACCCATGACGAGTGCTTTTCCCATTTCACCTTCCTGCTTTGATATTAGATTTACTCCGGCGGCACATACCTTTCCCTGGTGGATAGCTGAGAATAAACCGGCTATGGCTATGGGTAAATTCATAAAAAGAACTTCCAGCCCCTGCCAGAGCGTAAGAGAAACAAGCTGCCCTGTCACTAACCCTATCTTCTGTAGTGTTAAGAATCCCATAACAAAACCGTAAATACCCTGTGTACCGGGAAGGGCCACTAAAAGAATAAACTTACCAAACTTTTTCGGATCCTCACTCATCGCTCCGGCTGCTGCTGTAGCAACAAACCCGATACCCTTTGCAGATCCAGTACCTGCCAGACTGACAGCAATAGCTGCACCTGCAATAGCCAGAAAAAGCCCTGAATTCATATAAACCTCCTCGAGAATGTATCATTAAATACAAATTTCAACCAAACCTCCATGCCACTAATGACAACACGTATTATGAAAAATAATTTTGATAATATTGTGTGTAGGGGCAATTCATGAATTGCCCCATTATACTCACGTTTTCTATTTTCTTGTCGGAAGATACGTATATTTTCTTTTTTCAGTAAATACTTTCAGCAGTTCACCTTCTCCTGTATAAAATTTAGTAAAAAACTCC
>JAUVYC010000224.1 GCA_030603285.1 Spirochaetota bacterium | reverse complement strand
GATAATAAGTGATCGTTTATGCTAATTGTCGTTCTCATACATATTACTGTATATTATTGCCAGCAATATGTCAATTGAAAAAGTCATATATTAAGCTACGTAATTGAGATAGAATCTTTCAAAAAAACACTTTAAATAAATTTTAAAAAAATAATTTAATTTTTTGATGATTTATTGCATAAAAAGGAAGAGAGGAAAAGTCCGCCGGATAAACTGAAAAATGAAATAGAAACTCTATTTTGGAATCATCCTTCAAGAGGAACTTCATAGTTAACTTCGTCAGAATAATCGCTTTCGTATCCTGAGGCATTATAGGCTGTTACTGTAAAGTAATAGGTTTCACCTGCTTCAAGATCAGTTACTGTATAGCTGGTCAGGTTTCCTACATCGATAGAGTATGGATATTCTCGGCTTGCATACCCATAATAGAGTTTGTACCCTTCGAGATCAGGCTCGGTGTTTGCATCCCAGATTAGTGTTATTTTTTCTGAATTATTTTCCTGTTCCGGTTCATCAAAAGTGAACTGCCAATCAGGTGTGTAAGTACAGGAAATGAGAATTAAAACCCCAAATGACAGCAGAAAAAAGAGAATCAGTCTTGATTGTAGATAATGAGTGGCCTGGCTTTTTATTTTCTTATATGTATCTTTGAGATGTTTCATAACAGCACCTCCCTTGTATTGCCGTGCGATAGGCAGCACAAAAGGGGTGCTGTACCGCTCGGCAGCTCTGCAGCCTTATCATTGAGATACTTTCGGACTTAGGCCATTAGCTTTGCGCCCCATCTTTTCAGATGGTTTGCCTTTATCGGCGTTCTGACATTACCATTTTGCTGATATGGTAATTGTGTTTTCTTCTTTACATGTTTAGCAAGTGATGTGCCAATATGTATTATTGATTGTTTTTTGGTGTAAGTCTTTGAATGATAAGAAATTATACGATTTTCAAATGGAGGCGAAACATTTATCAATCATCGAATGGAATCACATTATTGTAATCGAAAGTTACTGCGGTTACAATTTTGTAATGAGTGATTGGAGGGTAACTATAAAGACACAAAGAACACGGATGAAACAATTATGATAAGTGAAAAAGGACTGTAATATAAAAGTTGAAAAGAACAGCAGCCAAAAGACTTATTTGTTCTTTTTCCACTGCTGGTGAGTTATTCCGAATCTTTTGATTTTGTAGTTTAATACCCGGGTGGATATACCCAGGAGGCTTGCTGCATCCTTTTGAACCCAATCACACACCTTTAATGCCTGAAGGACAAGTTCCTTTTCCACTTCATCAAGGCGGATCCCTCCTGCGGGAATTTTTATGGAATTTTGCTCCAATTTCATGTATTCAGGTTTAATTGGGAGCCCAAGATCTTCGGGTATAATTATATCCCCCTCTGCCATAATAACAGCACGCTCTATGGTATTTTCAAGCTCACGGGTATTTCCCGGCCAGGAGTATTCGGTAAGGTGCTTGATTGTGAGTGGATGTAATTCCTTTAATCTCTTTTTCAGGTCACCGCAAAGCTTTTTCAAGAAAAAATATGTTAACAGGATAATGTCTCCCTTGCGAACTCTCAGCGGCGGTATATAAATGTTTACAACATTCAGTCTGTAAAAGAGATCCTCTCGAAAGTTTCCTTCCTCTATTTCCTTAACAAGGTCTTTATTAGTGGCAGTAATGATCCGGATATCCACTTTAATCGTTTTGCTGCTGCCCACACGCTCAAACTCTTTTTCCTCGATTACACGCAGAACTTTTGCCTGAGTAGTCAGACTCATATCACCTACTTCATCAAGAAAAATACTCCCTCCGTCAGCCTGTTCAAAACGTCCTATTCTCTGCTTGTCAGCGCCGGTGAATGCTCCCTTCTCGTGGCCGAAGAGCTCGCTTTCAAGCAGGTATTCGGGCAGTGCAGCGCAGTTTACCCTGACAAAAGCACGGCCTGCTCTAAAGCTGTTATAATGTGTAGCCCCAGCGATAAGCTCCTTGCCTGTTCCAGTCTCCCCTGTAAGAAGCACTGTAGCGTTGCTTTTTGCAACTTTGTTTAAAATTTCGAACACTTTTTTAATCTCAGGGCTTTCTCCGATAAAGTTTTCTGTCTTATAGATGATGTTTCGTTCACCGCGAAGGCTGTCTGCCTCCTGCCTGAGGCTGCGTAAATTAATTGCCCTGTTCACCCTTATTTCGAGCTCAGGAAAATTGAACGGTTTCTGAATAAAATCATAGGCACCATTATTCATTGCCTGGATTGTTTCATCTGTTGTTTCGCTTTCAACAGCAATGATAACAATTGTGTTGCTGTTAGTTTTCCGCGCTAATGTTACAAAATCTTCTGCTTTAATATCAGTTACAGTAGTATCAAATAGTATTATGTCGAATATATTCTTTTCAAGCATATCTGCAGCGGAATGGGAGGTTTGAACAGTTTCTACCTCATGACCTTTATTATGAAAAAACCGGGAGATCTTTTCATACAATACATTATCATTATTTACTAATAAAAATCTGCTCATACTCTAAGCTTAACAAAGAAAATAAAAAATTGCTACAAAATAGATTGCTATATTGGGGAAGATTGAAAGTTAACTTACCTATTTTTTTTCCATCTTGGATGTGTAATGCCGAATCGTTTAATTTTATAATTAAGTACCCGTTCTGAAACTCCCAGGTGTTTGGCTGCATCTTTTTGAACCCAATCGCACATTTTCAAAGCCTGAAGGATAAGTTTTTTTTCAACTTCCTCAAGCTTTATTCCGCCTGAAGGAATCCGTATGGAATTGTAATCCCATTTCGCGAGGTTCATATTTGAGGGGAGGCGAAGGTCGTCTGGCGATATTACGTCCTTATCGGCCATGAGAACTGCCCGTTCCATGGTATTCTCCAGTTCCCGGATGTTTCCTGGCCATGAATATTCGGCGAGTTGTTTTATTGCAATAGGATGAATCTCCTTGATCTTCTTATTCAGTTCACCACAGAATTTTTTCTGGAAAAAATAGGTTAACAGGATGATATCACCACGCCGCTGTCTCAGGGGTGGGATACTGATTGCCACAACGTTAAGGCGGTAAAAGAGATCCGCCCTGAAGTTTTTTGATTCTATTTCATGGATAAGATCTTTATTTGTTGCGGAGATAATGCGGATATCTGTTTTGATTGTTTTGTTGCTTCCCACACGCTGGAACTCTTTTTCCTGAATAACCCGCAGAACTTTTGCCTGTGTAGCAAGGCTCATATCACCAATTTCATCTAAAAATATTGTTCCGCCATCTGCCTGCTCGAACCGTCCGATTCTCTGCCTTTCCGCGCCTGTAAATGCTCCTTTTTCATGGCCGAAAAGTTCACTTTCAAGAAGATTCTCCGGCAGTGCAGCACAGTTTACTTTTATCAAGGGGCCGCCTGCCCTTAAGCTGTTGTAATGGATAGCGCCTGCTATAAGCTCCTTGCCTGTACCTGTTTCACCTGTAAGGAGGACGGAGGAGTTGCTTTTAGCTATTTTTTGAACTATTTCGAAAACCTCTTTGATCTCGATACTTGCACCTATAAAGTTCTCTGCTTTATAGATGATGTTCCTCTCGCCTCGCAGAGAATCTGTTTCATGCTTGAGCCGTTTGTGCTCGATTGCCTTTTCTACTTTTACTTCAATTTCAGGGATACTGAAGGGCTTTTGTATATAGTCAAACGCGCCAAGTTTTATTGCTTTTACTGCATCATTAATATAATTCTTCTGAGCCGCAATAATTATCATTGAATACATGTTTTTTATTTTATCAACTTCAATAAGGTCAGTAACAAAGCCCCCGTTGATACTGTAATCAATGATAATAACATCGAAAATACGTTTTTCAATCATTCTGACAGCGGTACCGAAGTCTGTTGCTTCATCCATTTCATAGCCATTATTCCTGAAAAAATGTGAAACATTTTTACGAAGATCATTATCGCTGTCGACAATCAATAAATTATTCATCTACTACCTCTAATGTGGACAAGCCACATTCTCGATTATAAAGATATTTTCTTGCAAACTAAAGTTTGTGCCTATTGGGCAAGAAAATCGGTATTAAGGTACTATATCTTCCATTATAATGCAAAAAACAGAAAAAACTTGAAAAAAATTAAAATTCTTAAAAAAATGAAAAATCTACTTTTCCGGAAGGGGATTCGAAGCTATTAAATTTTTCATCAATTGCATTACGAGGAGTAAAACAATTAGCGAAGGCGATGTATTTGCAATAATATCAATATATTGAAAACTTCGGGAACTGATAAAATACTGTGATACTTCACAAGTGAGTCCCCAAAAGATTCCCAGGCTGAAATAAAGAATTATTACTTTTGCTTTCATTTTTCGATTAAAAATTCCTAAAAAAGATGACAGGAGTAAAAAATTGAAGAGGGAAAATCCTATAAAATGATTAATCATGTCAAACAGATCTGAAATTTGCGGGTAGAAACTATTTTCTATTTTTGAATGAGGGAGAGTGCTTATATATAAAAGAAATATTCCGAAAAGAATAGATTTAGTAAGATAAATATATTTATGCTTCAGGGATTTTATATAAAACTTTTTCATGATTATGTTATTTTATATAAGGGCTTGATTAAAGATAAAAGATTTTTAATTAAGATAGATACCCTGTTTCCTTTATCCTTTAACCTTTAACCTTTGTCCTTTAACCTTTATCCTTTAACCTTTAACCTTTGTCCTATGTCTTTTGTATATTAATAATACAAGTTGATAAATCATAGATCATATATTTATATTACCAAATAAAAAAGGGATTAGAAAGCTGAAAAATTAAAG
>JAUVYC010000085.1 GCA_030603285.1 Spirochaetota bacterium | reverse complement strand
GCGAGGGCTTTCTCATAATAAAGAACAGCATAACCGATTTGTCCCAGTTTAAAGTAGGTATTACCGAGATTGTAGAAGAGGTATGGATTTTTCACTCCCCTCTCTATTAGTTCATTGTAGAGAAGTAAAGCATTCTGATAGACTTTCGATGAATAGTGATCATTTGCTTCATTATATATGCGCCCATACTCTGCCCCATGATCAGCATGGGGTTTTGCAATAAATAATATGGTAATAGAAAAGACGATAGCAGCGCAGAATATGGTTTTCATATATCTTGCCTGTTGGGTTTTTGTTGATGGGCCGGCTTTGCCCTGGGGTTGTATGATTCTACCTCATCAATGGAGGATAATGTTTTTTCATACAGTTTTTCAATTCCCTGCATTTCATTTTTATTTCCTCTGGAAAACTTTAACATCGTGCATTGTTCCATAATACCTGCAATCTCTCTTTTTGTATTATCAGGTGCTGAGAGGCAACCACCAAGAATATTATGAATATTTTTAACGGTAATTTCCTGCGGCCTTTTGCAGCATTTATAGGCTATGTATGTAGAGAGCGCCTGATTGATAAGATCAATTGAACGAGTATAGTTTTTCTCTGTGATTGACTGGCCTGCCTCTTTCAATATTTCCATCGCATACGGCCTGGCTTTTTTCTTTTTAAACAGGTTTTCATTTTTTTCCAGTTTTTCTCTTTTAATCTTGATAAAAAAGAGAATGCCCGTTACAGCCAGCAGAATAATATGATAAAAGTAATAGTATGGGCTTTCAAAAGGTGCTGAAGAGACATTTTTCAGGTCTTTTACATTTCTTTTTATGAAATTGAAGCCACCCTCTGAATATGTTTTTTTTGTCCCGATAATGGGTTTTTCCTGGTAGATGTCTTTACCGGTAATTTTTATCTGTACAGGGTTAGCACTCGCGGTAGAATAATTATCCTGGTTTACATCATAATAAAGGAAATTCTCTGCACTTATGGCCAGAACTCCGCTTTCTTCAGGGATTATTGTGTATTCAAACTTTTTAATAAAATAGATCTTATCATTCTTTTCAATTTTGTCGGTTATGGTCTCCGAAAGATATACCCTTCCCCGTTTTGAAAGCTGTATACCGGGGTCTGTGATAGAATTAAGATTTCCTGAGCTCTTTAATGTGAGGTAGCAGGTTGTTGATTCTCCTGTATTCGTGGTGTTTTCCCGTTTCGAAATATCGACAGAGAGGTCTCCGACAATATGGGTGAACTGCACTCCTGTTTTATTCGCCGGCAGGGGTTTAATAATTATTGATAGTTCATTACTCTGGATAAAAAAGATATACGGCCTGGTAAGAAAACTGAACAGGTCATCGCTTTTTAAGATAACGGTTATTTCAAGTACAAGGGGCTTCGGAGAAAAAGTTCCCGGCTTAATAGGAAAGAGGGCGATTTTTTTCAGAAGTGTTGCGTTATAGAGCCTGCCTTCATACGTTTCTTTACGATATTCAAGACGTGTAGCATTAAAAATGTCCTCTTTATAAAATCCGGGGAATTCAGGACTGTCTTTAAGAGCAATACTGTCGATATCAAGCCTTGAATATAATGTGTAGGTGAGTAAAAGCTGTTGCCCTTCAAAAATGGTGGACTTCTCAGGTTTTACAAGGATCAAAATGTCCTCTTTAAGCTTTTCAATATCTACCTGTGTATCCTCATCGAGGAGATAAACCGGGGTCTCGGACTTCACATGCCCTTCAACAACTTCTATCGCGATAGGATATGTTTTAAAATCTTCTCCTTTATACTTTATTGATATTGGATCGATTGTAAAGGTACCTTTATTTTTTGGCTGGAGAAGGTAGGTGAATGTGACAGTTTTTGTGCGTGTGGTTTTTCCGTTTACCATTGAAGTGCTGGTCTGACTTTTTGTACTCTCGTTCAGGATATTAAAAAACTTCAGATCCGGAAGCTCGGGGTTCGGCAGCCGTGTTATATTTTCTGTTTCCACGGTAACTGTGAGATCTATCGTGTCTAAAATCCCTATTTTGGCAGCATCAATTTCTGCATGAATACTCAGTATTCCTTCTTTTGCTGCTGCATTATATACTGCTGTTAAAAATATAATACAGATAAATACGGTATGTATAAATCGTTTACCAGTCTTTTTCATCGGACTTTTTACTTATCCTCTGTTTAATTATGTCCCCAATGATACTGGTTTGATCAGTATTAAGGGAGTTTATTAACCTCTCCGCCTCTTCACGGCTTAATTCATTCCGGGCAGAAGCATCTTCCGGATATGGTTTTTTCTGGTGGTCATTTTTTTTACCTGATAAATTATTAGTATCGATGTCTGCGGGTTCTGTTTTTGAGCTCCCGTCTTCCTTATTATCCCCCTTTTTATTGTTATCAGTATTTTGCTTCTGCCTATCTTCCTGTTTGTTTTCGTTCAGCTTTTTCAGTGTGAGCTCTAAATTGTACTTCATATTAAGGTCCTCAGGGTCTATTTCAAGCCCTTTTATGTAGCTTTGTAAAGCATTCTGATAGTCTCCCAATTGATAATAGGTATTTCCAAGATTGTAATAAATATCTGCTACTTTTTTCCCTGGGGCTTCTTTTTGCAGGATTTCAGAAAAGGATTCAATGGATTTAATATAATCGTTCATTTTATAGTATGCTGCACCTGCATTAAAAATTGGCTCTGATGCTTTTTTATTCTTTGTTTTTCCCTGTAAATAATACATAAGTGCATCCTTGTAAAGCTCGTTTTTAAAAAAACGGTTTCCTTTTTTTATAAGATGTGTGTAAGATGCTGCTTCGACTGCACTGTACTGGGAAAAAAATGAAAGAAGAGTGAGGAAAAGAAATAAAATCCTTTTCATATGCTTTCCCTCTTTGTTTTTACTGCAGTAACGGCATAAAGCAGTAAAAATAATATACCAATCACCAGGGGAATTTGGAATCTTTCTTCATATACGGTGTACTTTTTTGTCTCAAGCTCCCTTTTTTTCATCGCATTTACAGTTGAGAGAAACCTTCCTATTTCATTCAATCCGGCTCCTGCCTCAAAATAATAGCCTTTTGTTTTTTCTGCAATCTCTTTTAAGAGATCATCACTCAGCCTGGAAATAACCACTTTTCCTCTTGAATCTTTTTTATACCCGACTCTTCTCCCGGTTTCATCATAAAGAGGTATAGGCGCACCTCTCTTTGTTCCTATGCCTACACTGAATACCTTTATTCCTCGCTGCTGCAGATCCTTCAAAACTTTCTCATTGACGTCCTTTGTATTTTCCCCGTCTGTTAATAATAATAAGATGGAATATTTATCTTCTTCCGGAGAAATAGATTTCAGTGCCACCTCCAGGGGAGCAAAGAGGGATGTACCTCCGGAGACTACAGCATCACTGTCGAGTGAATTAATAAAGGTTACTACTGCATCATAATCAGTTGTGAGCGGGCATTGAACAAACGCATCACCTGCAAAGAGGATCAATCCTACCCTGTCTCCTTGAAGGGATTTCACGAGCTCCAGAGCATCAATTTTTGCCCTTTTAAAACGGGTTGGTTTTATATCTTCCACTCTCATGCTGCCGGACAAGTCTACAGCAATATAGATATCAGAGCCTGTTATCTTTACAGGTTCAAGCCGTGTCCCTGCCTGGGGGCGGCTCAAGGCAATAATATAAAAGAGGAGCGCAAAACTGACAAAAAGGCTCTCCAGCCTGAAATTACTCATGAGATCTTTACTTGAAAATTTATTCAATGTGTGTAGTTTCCCTAATCTGGCCTTTTCCCTGAGCCTTTTCTTCCCGATCCCTAACAGCACAGCATAGAGGAAAGGAACAAGTATCAATAAATAAAGGATAGAGGGATTAGAAAATCTCATACACACTCATTTTTAAAATAATTTTATATATGCCTGTATGACCATATACCTGATCTATGGATACACTTTTAAATATAGTTTTGTTATAATGATAAACAGACCAAATAAAATAAGACCGAATAACAGCGGATAAAAAAACTGTTCCTTTACCTTTTTGAACTGTTTTATTTCTATCTTGCTTTTTTCAAGCAGGTCGATTTCCTTATAGATCTCTTCCAGCTTTCCTGTATCTGTTGCCCTGAAGTACCGTCCATTTGTTATTCTTGCAATCTCAAGGAGCACCTCTTCGTCAATTTGCACCGGAATAGAAACGTATCGTTTTCCGAAAGCCGGATCATCAACCGGATAGGGCGCATTTCCCTTACTCCCGACACCAATCGTATAAATTTTTATGTCTAATGCCCTGGCTGCCTGTGCTGCAGTCAGGGGGTCAATTTCACCGCTATTGTTAATACCATCAGTAAGCAGGATGAGCACTTTGTTTTTTTCTTTACCTCCGTGCAGGCGCTTTACGGCTTCAGCAATCGCATTCCCTATTGCGGTTCCGTCCTGGATCATTCCTATTTCTATATTATCAATGAAATTATACAAAATACCATAATCTAAGGTAAGGGGGCTCTGGGTTATTGCCTTTCTGCTGAATACAACCAGGCCAATCTTATCAGTTTTCCTTCCTTTAATAAACTCTTTTGCAACATTGTTTGCCGCTCCAAACCTGTTCGGTTTAAAGTCTTCGGCTTTCATACTTGATGATATGTCAAGAGCAAGGACAATGTTAATACCTTCGGTAATCAATTTATCCTCTATATAACCTTTTTGAGGCCTTGCGAGTGCGATAATAAATAAAACTAGAGAGAAAATGAGTATGAACTTTGAAATAAGAAAGAGCTTTATTCGGAAAGTAGTTTTACCATGAAAGAAACTGAAGAAGGAGGAATATATAGCGCCGGTTTTCTCTTTTTTGAATAGATAATATAAGAGAATCGGGAGAATAAACAGGCCCCAGAGTACGTGTGGATTTTTAAACATCATCGGTGTTGCTAGCCTCTTTTTCTTTTATTACTGAGTTGTGTACCTCTTCAATGATGTCAATGGATTCGTCAATGTCATTTTTGATCTGTGGTTTCTGAGGTCTTTCCTTTGCAAACTTTACCATATCACTTCTCTTTAAGATATTAATAACCCGCGGGAGAGGGACCTGTGTTTCATTTCTTCTTCGTATATATCGTTTTATTTCATTTGTGGTCATCTGAGGAGCGCTGAAGTTCAACACAGCTCCTATAAAAAACCTGAGAACCCCTGACATTGTTGAATATGTCGATTTTGTATCTGATAGGTTTTCAATAAGAGCCTTTTTTAATTTTATGAGCTCACGTATAGAGTATTTAAAGGGGTCGATAGGTTTTTCAGCGTGAATCAGCTCGAACTCTTCCCCCTTCCTCCTGAGTAAGATCCTGTATATAAAATAAAAGAGAACTGCTGCTCCGATCAAAGACAGGGGTATAATAATATACATAAACGGTCTCATCCTGGCACTGTAAGGGGGGAGAATATCCTTTAGAGTAGGGGTTTCATCATTCTTTGGGAGCACTGATAGTATTGATATATCGAGGGGTTCAGTTTTTAAAACCTTATCCCTGATTTTTACTTCAAATGGGTTCAGTTTGAAGTCACCTATCTGAAAAATCGTAACCGTATAAATAACCATTGTTTTAAATATATTCCCTTTCACTCTTCTGGTTTTCATAAGAGTGTTTTTTAATGTGAACGGTAAGAAGAGCTTGCCTTCTTCAGGGAATATCACATCATCACCTTTTTCATGATAGACAATCAGTGCAATATCAATCGGACCTCCAATTGTAATTGGTTGTTCTGTTAAAATCGAACATGAAATCGACGGGATTTTGAATTCCGGTTGTTCTTCTTTTCTGCATCCTGAACTGCAGACAAGGATGAGGAATGGCATAACGAGATATACGAGCACTTGTTTACATTTCATAGTAATGAATACCTTTAAAGTTTTTGGGCTCTTTTATGAAAAAATTCAAACAGCGGTTTAATGTACGGCTGTTGGGTTGATAATTCAATAAAGTCAAGACCGATTGAAGTGAAAAGCCTTCTTCTGGTTAATTGGTTTTGCATCAAGTTTCTTTTGTAATTTTTGCGAACAAACTCATGCGCTGTATCGATAATGTGCCCTTTCCCCGTTTCAATATCCTTCATAAAAAAAAGTCCTCTGGAATTCAGTATATTCATCTCGAGCGGATCATTAAATACAATTGGGATAACATCATGCCTTTTTGCCATTACCTTAAACGGTTTCTCATAATCACTATCAAAGAAATCTGACAGGACCAGAATGATACTTTTTCTGGACTGGGTATTATTGATAAAATCAAAGGCTGTTTTCAGGTTTGTTCCCCTTCTTTGAAACTTGATATACACCAGTTCCCTCAGGACTCTTAAAGCATGGGTTTTATCTTTTTTCGGAGGGACAAACTTTTCTATCTTATCAGAAAAAAGCACAGCACCTACTCTGTCATTATTCTCAACTGCGGAAAAAGAAAAGAGAGCAGCGAGCTCGATCATTGTATCACGTTTGGTGTTGTCCTGTGATCCGAAAAGAGTGGATGAGCTTATATCAAAAAGTATGATTACAGTAAGCTCCCTTTCTTCTTCATACACTTTTACGAAAGGTTTGTTAAAGCGTGCCGTTACATTCCAGTCTATAGTTCTTATGTCATCCCCATAGGAATATTCACGTACCTCGCTGAATTCAATACCCCTCCCTTTAAATATGGAGTGATATTCACCGGAAAACATTTCATCGACCAGAAGCTTCGTTTTAATATCTATTAACCTTATCTTTTTTATGATTTCCTCGGGAAGCATTATGGAACCTCAACGCCCATGAAGATTTTTTCTATGACATCTTCTGTTGTTATATCCTCTGCCTGTGCTTCATAGGTAAGGATAAGCCTGTGCCTTAAGATGTCATATCCGATGTCCCTGATATCATCCGGAATTACATAGCCCCTCCCACTGAGAAATGCATTTGCCTTTGAACCGATTTTCAAATAGAGTGATGCCCTGGGACTTGCCCCGTATGCTATAAGATCCTTTATCTCTGCAAGTTCATATTCTTCCGGATTTCTGGTGGCGGATGCAATATCAACAATATACCTTTCGATCTTCTCATCCATATATACCTGATGGATGACTTCTTTTGCCTTCTCGAGGTCTTTTTTATTTAATACGCTGGTCACATCAATCAGAGTCCCTGATCCATGAATTTTCAAAATAGAATATTCTTCCTCTTTTGATGGATAGCTCAGTTTTAATTTCATCATAAACCGGTCGATCTGGGCTTCAGGAAGGGGATAGGTTCCATGCTGTTCTATCGGGTTCTGTGTAGCGATAACCAGGAAGGAGCTGTCAAGCGGGAATGTGTGATCTCCTATGGTTACCTGTCTTTCCTGCATTGCTTCAAGCAATGCGCTCTGGGTTTTTGCAGGAGCCCTGTTTATTTCATCAGCGAGTATGATGGATGAGAATATAGGCCCCTTTTTTACCTGGAATTCTCCTGTCTTCTGGTTATATATCATTGTGCCGATAAGATCGGCAGGAAGCATATCAGGGGTGAATTGAATCCTTTTAAAATCAGTGTCCAGAGTCTGTGCAAGTGTGCTGACCATAAGAGTCTTTGCAAGGCCCGGAACCCCTTCGATAAGTATATGTCCGTTTGAGAGAAGCCCTATTAGAATTTTTTCCACCATATCTTTCTGGCCAACAATAACTTTACTGATTTCTGCCCTCAATGGTGACAGTATTCTACTTTCCTTCGTTATTTGTTCCTGCAATTCACGGATCTCATGATCCATTTTTTTCTCCTTTCTGGACTCAAACCTACGCTAAGCCCTGATGCCAGGGTTATGAAACAATAATAAGATATTTTATTTAATGTTTTAGTACCTTAATACTGATTTTCTTGCACAATAGGCACAAACTTTAGTTTGCAAGAAAATATCTTTTTAATCTTGAATGTGGCTTTTCCACATTAAGGTCTACCATTCATGTATTAGTTTTCATAAAATACTTTCAGATTGAAAAAATACATGAATGCGATGGAATTTTTATCGGTAAATTATAGAGTAAACTCCTGGCCCCGTTCAGCAATCACAATATCTTTTGCAAAGGATCTTTTAGCCTCCTTAAGACTGATATTTTTATCATAGGGCGGTATAATATGAGTAAGGATTAATTTTTCGGCTCCTGCTTTTGTTGCAAGCTCCCCTGCCTGTTCAGCAGTCATATGTCCGAGATTTTCAAGTTTTTTATCAGAGTTCTGAAACGTTGCTTCGGCCAGTAATATATGTGAACCGCTGCTGAATGAAGAAAGCTCTTCAAAGAACCCAGTATCCGAAGTATAAACAATTGTTTTCTCACCGGTTTTATTCCCAGAAAATCCATCTGAAGAATCATTTTCAAAAGCTTCAAACCTCACTGCAAACGTATTAACCGGGTGTACAGTCTTTTTAAAGCTCACATCCATCCCGTTCAGGTGAAGTTTTAATTTTTCAGTTATTTCTGTTATTGTGAACTCTTTTTTTATTGTTTCTTTTATAAATCTGTATGTTTTTCTGGGGCTTTTCGGCATGTATATTGGCATATGCTGTTGCATGAGTCCTTCGTGTTGAGCAATGTATACAGCATACCGCAGGGTATAGATATCCGATACATGATCAGCATGGAGATGGGAGAGGAAGATTGCATTAATATCTGTGATCCTGATATAGTTCTGCAGTAAAGAAACACATCCTGGTCCGGCATCCAGGAGGTAGTGTTTTCCCTTTGACGAGATTAGGTACGAAGGACATCCTTCGTTTTTCCCTGAATAAGCTGCGCTGGTTCCAAGAATTGTTAATTTCATATATGCTCCTCCGTGATTAATCTGGTGTCTGCAATATTATATTGTCAATCTATAAGCAACGTATTTTGTGTCTTTATATGGAAATTTCTTAACACATACAGTTACATTTTTAATGTTGTACTTTTTTTTAATGAGGAGTGCAATCTTTTCTGCAACAGTTTCTATCAGGTTAAAAGAACCTGATTTCAAAAGGTTCTTTACATCCATTCTTACAGCTGAGTAGTTTATTGTATTGCCTAATTCATCATTTATCATGTTATACTGTGCTTTCGGCTCAACTTCGATGCTTACTAATAATTTTTGTTTCTTTGATCGTTCCTTTTCTGTAAAACCAATGTGCGTGTTGCCAGAAACCTCTTCTAAAATGATTTTTCCCATAGATGAATTCCCTTCGGATGTCAAATATCTAACTATAATTTAAACCCTAATTAGTTTCCGGTGAATAATAATTAAACTAATTAATTATTGAATTTTCTAGACTTCTAATTCAATAAATAGTTAATTTAATATTTCCCAGGATTATCAAGAAAAGAATTATGCAACAAGAACCAATCCGGATGAATGGAAGGGAACGAATAAAAAAATATTGCTATATAAGGCGTTTTCTGTTATGTTTAAATGTATTACTTTCAAGAGGAAATAAATGGATATAAAACTTGCTGAGAGTGACAGGCAAGTAAAGGTCACGTTAAAAGGAGACATCTACGTAGAACAGGCAGATGAACTTGTGGAGGTATTCAATTCTATTATTGAAAAGAGCCCTGAAGAAGTGATAATCGATATATCAGAATTAAAATCAATTACCAGTTCAGGTATAGGAAAGATAGTCCTTCTCTATAAAAGTCTCCGAAAGAAAAATGGAAAGATAAAAATGATCGGTGTGAATGATACGATAATGCAGATTTTTAAAATCGTCAAGCTTGATAAGCTCATCGAAATAAAGGGCGTATGAATTTACCATCCGTCAGATTACATCCATATTGATGTTTAATATACATTGATAATCTTGAATGTGGCTTGTCCGCATTAATACAAACCAAATTGGAAAATATTTTATTTACAGGCACTAACCATTAATGCGGACAAGCCGCATTCTTGATTATAAAAATATTTTCCTGCAAACTAAAGTTTGTGCCAAAAAAGCAAGGAAATTGTTATTAAGGTACTAATTGGGTATTTTCTTTTTTATAGAAGTGTGT
>JAUVYC010000161.1 GCA_030603285.1 Spirochaetota bacterium | reverse complement strand
TTATAAAGTTAAGAAAAGAGCAAAATCTTACTCAGTCCGAATTAGCAAAATTAGCTGGCACTTCACAGTCAGCAATTGCAAGACTTGAGTCTGGGAGTTATAGAAAACTTTCGTTGTCATTTATCAGAAAAGTTGCAACTGCTCTTCTTGCATTTCCAGAAATACACATTAAAAAAATATCATAAATTATCAGCTTGTCCCACTCACGTATGGAAGAAATCAAAACTCTGCAAAAAATGGTATATCTCAAAAGTTCGCAAAGCAGATTCTCGCTGATTATATCAATGTAATTGAAACAGGAGTTTTATTAGGTGCCCATGTGCCGGTTGGAAAAATTGGAAAGATATTTCTTAAAATAAGACCTGCGCAGAAAGCGCGTGTAGTAAAAAACCCTGCAACAGGTGAGGAGATTACCATTAAAGCGAAACCTGAAACATATATTCCCAGGATTTCTTTCAGTAAACGTTTAAAGGAAAAGACAGTGGATGCGAAAATAACGGTAGAATAGTATTTTAATGTAGGGGCAAACCTATGTGGTTGCCCAAAATATTCAGTTTAATCTTCATATTAATATCATGCTTTTTATTAGGGCAGACACACGGGCCTGCCCCTACAATATTATATTTACACATGGGTCTGCCCTTACAACCTTATCCATACACATGTTGTCGCCTTTGTAAAAATAGATCGAGCCATGTTTTTTTATTAACATTAAGCTGGCGGCCCGGGCTTTGATTCTTTATTCACAGCCCTGGTCACACCCTTATCAAAAACTACTGTGGTGTTCCCGACCTGTATCAAATCGCCTGACCGTAATACTTTCGTTCTCACGCTTTTATTATTCACTATAATAGGGCCTTTTACCCCGGTAATTGTATAAGCACCTTTTTTCTGAACAATTTTTGCTTCATTCATTTTTATTCTGGTGTCACCGGTAATAGTAAGATCTGAATGCCCACTCCCACCAATCGTCATTTCCGACTCCACTGAAGTAACAGGAAGCGAATGAACAATTGTTTTTCTTCCAGCTGATGTACGAACAGTGAGGTTTGGGGTCTCTTTCTTTTGCTCAAATTTGATAAGCGATAACACCCAAAGCAGTCCCAGTGAAACCGGGATCAGAATAAAAATCAAATAATTAATCTTCTCCTGGCCGAAGCCAAAAATTGTTCCTGAAAAATAGAATCTTTCCGCCTCATCCTGAGCCTCATCATTTCTGTATATCACCTTAACAGGTGTTTTTTCTGCGGGTGCCATACCAGCAGAATAGGTAACCAGGTATTCATTTAAGATCTGCTCACGTATCAGTTTATATAAGTTTCTCAGAAGCTCAGGATCATAAACTGAAAAATACGCCCCTCCTGTTTCTTCTGCTATTTGCTTCAGGTTTTTTCTATCTGCCTTTCTACTTAATCCTATGGTAAAAACAGAAGTTCCCTCCTGCTGTGCATATTCAACTGCACCATCCATTCCGTATCTCGTTGGGAAGTGAGGGTTTTCTTCCTGTGGAAAGTTCTGGCCGTCAGAAAGGAGGATAATAACTTTCCGTCCTCTAAAGGCCCGTAAATAATCGACTGATTGATAAAGGGTTTCATATAATTCAGTATATGCCTCTTCTGCTTCCGGTCTTTTAATATTTTTAAGGACCCTGGCGATTTCAACTTTTTCATTGGTCATTTTAACCTTTGAATCCAGTTTAACATTAAAAGATATCAGGCCTACCCTGTCCAGCGGGTTTTTAATCTCATTCAGGAGGGATAATACCGCATCCTTTGCATGTGTTATTCTCCATATTTTTTCATCTGCGGAATTTTTTATTTTCCCGCTCCCGTCCCAGTACATGCTTCCGGAATTGTCAATAACCAACAGGAGATTTATGCCCTGATTTATATTAATACCCCTCTCAAATGAGAGTATCTCACGCTGTTTATCGAATTCGTATAGTGTAAAATTATCTTTTTCAAGGTTTTTTATGGGGTTTCCTTTTTGATCAGTTACACCGAGATAGACTTTTACTCTCTGATTTATTAAAAGAAAAGAATTATCAATCTGGGAAATTCTTACTGTATCGGAAAATGCACCAGAAAAGAACAGAAGAAGAGTGAGCAATATAAAACAAAAAAGCACCAGATATTTTTTTATCACCACCAGTACCTCCATTATCATGTTATTTTTTTCTGAATAGAAACTGCGCATCCCCAATACGAATGACATCACCGTTTTTTAATTTTACCCTGCCTGTTTTATCGTCATTGATTAAGGTGCCTGTTTTAGAGCCAGCGTCCGTCAATACAAAGTCGTCTTTCTCTTTTTTTATCATTGTATGAACATCAGCAACATTATTATACCCGCTTAACCCGACCTCTGTTTTTGGGGATCTTCCGATATTTGTCAATCTCTGTGTAAGCAGGAATTCCCTGTCTTTGCATTTTCCATTTAATAAAAGGAGAGAAGCTTTTGCCAGTTTATTCTCTATAATTCCGTAAAATATACCGATTAAAAGTCCCAGTACCATAAGACCCACCAGCCTTGCATAAACATTTCCAGGAGATAGAACTTTGATGTATTCGACTGCCAGTCCGCCTAGAAATCCTCCGATAAATCCACCGATAATTCCATTTCGTATTTTACTGCCGGACCTGCTTCGTATCCCATGGGCCATCCCCGCACACATCCCGAATGTTGCCCACCCCACCGCCTTTGATACAGGAAAACCGATTTTTTGAAAACCATACGTTGAATGAAAAAATGTTGTGCCGAGGAATAATAAGGCAGCCTGCCCTGCAACAAATCCAATAATTCCGCCAATGATACCGGCAATAACTCCCGATGCTATCCCTGTCCTGATCTTTACCTTTGATGCGGCAATTATTCCTTCACTCGTGCCAAAACATGCCCCCATGAACAGGCCGACAGTAATCCCCAATGCAATATTGAACATAAGTAGTGTGGGAAAGGCTGTCTGATAATACAGTACTAATTCAGCAAAGGGCCAGGTAAGTATCCCTGCAAGGATCCCTATTAATCCAAAAAAGACTATTCTGGTAGTAAGTGACATTAATTCTCCCCTAATGCGGACAAGCCGCATTCTTTATTAAGAATTTTCTTGCCAAAAAAGCAAGAAAATCGGTATTAAGGTACTATACTTATAATTTTATCTGGAGTATTGAAATTTTCTTTTTATCTTTATCGTACGATATTTTTACCACTGTCGATTTTTTTGAGTATATGGTAAACTGGTAGTTTTCCATATGTCTCTTATCTCTCATAACCGTTAACATATAATCTCCATCAGGCAGCATGAACTCTTTGATTCCTGAAATTGTTTCACCGTACCTGACAAACTCTTTTTTCTTTTCACCCAGATAATTTTCCTTTTGATTGTCTATGAGCAGCTCAAGCCCTTCAAAATCACTATCGATAACCAGTTTTCCAGGTTCCCTTGACAGGCTTACTTCAAGGCGCGCTGAATCCAGATCACTTTCAACATAAAAGCGGACAGTTTCCGGGTAATATGAAGGAGCATGAAATTTAAAGGAATAACTTTTCCCTGATTTTAACTGACTGAGTAAATACCTTTGTAGCCTTTGACTGCTGTTATATTTTTTCCAGTCAATCCACTTTTTTTCATTATCCAGATAGAAAGATATGTCTGTTTTCTTATATAATGATTCACCGGTTACACTATCATAAACACGGGGAGCCAGTGAAACCGGTTTTGATTCAGGGTGTTTTAATTCAAACTGCAGCAGCTTCTTTTCATAGGTGTCTACACTCTTCTTTTGAACCACACGCGGATTCAGATAAAAAGTTTTATAATACTTGAAATTCTCCAGATACAATTCCAGGGAATAGCTCCCGGCGGGAAGGTATATGGCACTGGTAGTAAGAATGTTTTCTTCAGGATTTATAGTTTCCTTATTCTTAGTGAAAATATCTTTCATTTGAAACAGCAGCCCCTTGACGGGAGGAGTTAACATATAATCATACCTGTCTTTATCTTCACCTTCAACCGGAGTAAGATTGGTCAGCCTGCTGAATGCATATATCAGCTCAGGGTCTTTATAATATCCTTCAGGAATGGACGTCCTTATCTCAATACTTCCAAACTCCCTGTTTTTAAAGTACTCGTAATAATACCCCTGATGATAAAAATTCCATCCGGCCAGGCTTACAACGGCAAGAGCAATGAGGCCAAGAACAATCTTAAATGCCGAACTTCTTTTCTTTTTCCCGACCACAAGGCCAGCAGGAAAGCTTATTTCAGAGCCCGATAAATATTTTTTAATATCATTATTGATATCTTTCTGGCCCTTATATTTACGCGTATATTTTGAAATCATATTAATGATATGCTGGATGTCTTTATATCTTTTGCTTACTTTGTGGTTCATTGATTTTTTAATGATGTGTTTGAAAATACCCGGTGTGGAAGGGTTGAGCTTTTGCGGTTTGGTATAAATACCTTTATTGATCAGGCTGATTGCCTCAGCAGTAAACCCGCTCGGAAACGGTTTTTCGCCTGTTATCATCTCATAGAGCACCACCCCCATCGAATAGATATCAGCCCGTTTATCTACTTTCCTGGTATCGGCAATCTGTTCAGGGGACATATACGCCGGGGTTCCCAGTGTCATGCCTGCTTTTGTTAATCCATCGTCATCCGCTTCTTTTGAAGTTGCTATACCGAAATCTACCAGCTTGACCTCCCCTTCCCGTGAAATTAAAATGTTTGCAGGCTTTATATCTCTGTGAATAACTCCCTTATCATGTGCATACTTCAAGCCTTCGCAGATTTCGGCAAAAATTAATACTGCAGCCTCGTTTGACAAATACCCTTTAATCTCTATGAGTTTATCAAGACTTATTCCGTCAACATACTCCATAGCGATATAATAGGAAGACCCCTCCTTAAAATGATCGTAGACCTGTACTATATGATCATTTCTGAAATCAATCATGAGAGATGCTTCTCTTTTAAATCGCATAATAAATCCGGTTCCGCCTCTTAATGTAAGCTGCTTTAAGATGACGTACCGCTTTAATGTAGGATGCCTTGCTTTATATACAGCACCCATACCTCCCCTGGCAATCAGCCCTATAATATCGTATTTACCGACCTTTATAATTTGTCTTGGCATTTTATATCTCTCAAAAAAATGTTTTTATTCAGAGGAGTACAAAAAACTAGCTGAAACTCTTATTTTTGAGCCTGGCCTATATCTATAAGTCTATGCATATTGTTTTAAATTTCAATGATATCTTCATCTAAATCTATAGGCTTATCTTCTTTTATCACAGCTATTACGAACTTATTCGGGTTATGGATTTGAACATACCTGCCTTTCGCCCGTAAATGATATAACCCGTTCACAGGCCTGTGCCCGCCAAAATAATAACCTTCCTCGATGTTTTCCTCATTAAGAAGGTAATAATCGAGCATCCTTTTGACGCTCCCGTCCTCTGCATCATCATTTGCTGTCCATGTGAGGCCGGTAACAACTTCCGGCCTGTCCCGGTATTCAATCAGGTCTTCCCTGTAATAGAATGCCAGAGGCTCTGCATGGGAAATCAGAAAATTTTTCCCTACTGCAAAAAGCGGCAAACTCTTTTCAAAATGATAATAAGAGTTTAAAAAGTCCTTGCCGTAAAACTTTTTAATGTAATACACAACCATAGCGCCTTCATATGCATATTTTCGAAAAGAATAATTTCCATAACCATGCTCATTGGATATATTCTCATGATTTCCCTTTAAGAAATGAAAGTTTAACGGAAAAGAAGATTTTACCTCTTTTACCATTTCCATCACACCAAGACTCTCCCTCATTTCTTCATCAATATATCTGTGCTTTTTATATTTTTTTAAATACTCTTCATAAGCCAGTGCCCATCTTTTTGCTGCACGCCCTTCAGCATGAAATCCATCACCGACACAGACTATCTGAAGCGAGTGGTTCGCAAGCTTCTGTAAATTGGAAATACCTCCCCCATCCCTGTGCAACATTATCTTCAGGAAAAAGTCTATCCGTGCGTGAATATCAGGTACAATAAATGTGGGAATATTCTGCTTCAAATATAGAATGCCGCCCGGAAGGCCTGATTTCCCATAGGGCCTAAGTTTTTTGTTTTCATTCTGTAAAATAGTATGTATTTTATCCAGCACCGGTAAATATTCTTCAGGACTGGGAGGGGTTTTTCTTTTATAGATTTCAATCAGCCTGTTTTGTAACTTCTCTACATCCTTTCCCCGATAAAAAACTTCTGTATTGATATTTTTCATAATAATGATATTTAGATAAACATGGCTATTTTTAACCGGAATAAGGCCCTGCTTAAAG
>JAUVYC010000200.1 GCA_030603285.1 Spirochaetota bacterium | reverse complement strand
TCTCCTTTCGATTTTACCTGCCTCAACAGATTAAATATGGTTTCAACTGCATTCTTCTGGAGGTCGTTCGAAAGCCATGCTGACCTCCCCCTTTCTGTAACGGCCCGGGTATTAGAAGGGAATATAGAAAGACCTTCTGCTGTATCATTACACCCATGGATAACATCTGAAGGCCATGAAAAAAATAAGTTCTCATGCTTTAACACCTCTTCCGGTAAATACTCAAAAAAATCTTCCCACCCGTGCTTGCCAAAGGTCTCGTAATCCAAAAAGAGGTTCAAGTACAGGGTTTTATCGGTCTTTTCTTTTAAATAAAGATTCTCTATCCGGGAAATAAACTCATCAGCAGCAGGAGGGCACCCGGCCCATACTCTATCTGAAAAGCGAAAGTCGATATCATTAGAAAACGAGTCATTTCTCAACAGCAGATAGAAACGATTGTTATTCGTTCTGTATGGGCGAAGTGGTGACCTGTGTCCAGGAATGTCACCACTTCCCTCTGTGAGTATAGCCTGAAAATTACTGAACTGCATTAGATGCCTGATAGTACTATTATCGTATATTAACCCGGTATTTCTGAAAACAGCAGGAATAATCCCGAACTCATTCTGCATTAGTCTCAGGTGCATTTTGATCTGGTCAATAAATTCATCACGGTCATAGAGCGAACTGAGAGAATGATAATACGTCTCACCTATAAACTGTACACACCCTGTTCCTGCAAGTTCTACAAACAGATCCAAGACTGAAGGGCTGTATTTCTTAAGCTGTTCAACTGCAGTCCCGGTTATTGAAAATGAAACCTTGAACTGCCCCTCATGCCTTTCGATAAGTTTCAGAAAGAGTTTATTCGCTGGAATATAACATTTTTCTGCAATTTTTTCAATAATACTTCGATTTAAATCAGTATCAAAGGGAGTGTCAAGCTCCCCAATATCAAATATATTCAGTGGCTTTAATCGGTACGGCTGGTGAACCTGAAAACAGAGTATAAGGCTCAGCATGTAAGCTCCTCATAGGCCTTTTTTATTGAAGAGCCCGCCTTATCCCATCCAATCTTTTCAACCTCTTTCGCGCCGGCCTCTCCAACCTTTTTCAACTTCTGGGGATCCTTCAACAAGCTGATAATTGCACCGGCCATTTGATCAATATCCCAAAAATTTATTTTATATGCATTTTGGACTATCTCCGACACACCTGACTGTTTCGAAATGAGTGCAGCTACGCCAAAGCTCATTGCTTCGAGCGGTGCAATTCCAAAGGGCTCTGATACAGAGGGGAGCAGGATGATATCTGAAGCTGAAAGTATCCTTTCAACATCATTTCTCTTCAAAAATCCGGTAAATAAGAATCGTGTATGCAGTTTATAACGTGCAGATTTATATATAAGTGCCTTTTCCATATCCCCCTCACCTGCCATTATAAACCGCACATCAGGGTATAAATCAATCACCTTTTTAGCTACTCGTAAAAAATATTCAGGTCCTTTTTGCAGGGTAATTCTGCCGAGAAATAAAACAACAGGATCTTTAAAAATCCTTGTTCTTCTTAGCCTCTTCTTGTGTATCTGGTACGCATTGTAAATCACCCTGATTTTGGACGGATTAATACCGTATTTATTAACGATAATTGATGATGTGTACTTTGAAACTGTAACCACACGGTCACACATGGTTAATCCGGATTTCTCAATAGCATGGATCCTGCTGTCGCCCGTCCCCCCTGCTCTGTCGAACTCAGTTGAATGGATATGGCAAACAAGAGGCTTTCCTTTAAAAGATCTCAAAGAGAGGGCGGCAGGATAGGTAACCCAGTCGTGGGCATGGATCACATCAAAATCCAGATGCCGGATGAGCTGCAGTAGTCTAACTGTATATACATTCATCTGCCTGAAAGTGTCTTCGTGTCCATAAAAATTATTATTGGGGTCACCCTGGGCTTCTTTTTTAAAAATATTTTCTGATCCGGCACTCGATTGTGCGCTTTTTGCAAAACCATACCCACCCTGGCTACTTTTATATACCCCTGGCCCACTACTTACCCCGTAATATATAAGCCGCTGTTCTACTGTTTCAAACTTTTTTTGGGGCTTTTTTGTTAAAAAGACCTGGGGCAGATTATCTGCATCCTCAATTTTTTTCAGATGGAAGTAAAAAAGTGTTTCAGAAGGCAGGACAAGAAGAACCTGGACTCCTTTCACCAGGATTGATCTTACCAGCCCGTAGCACGCCATACCAAGTCCGCCGGTAATAAACGGCGGAAATTCCCAGGTTAACATCAGTATTTTCATAAAAAAATGACGGCCTCTCCCCTCAAGTGGGAAGCCTATCTTCTTATATTTAATTAGATAGAAGTCAAATCGCTATTTGATATCCTCTATCATCTTTTCAATGCAGAACAGGGCGGCAACCGACCAGGCCTGTGCCGGCGTCCCTTTTGGAACGTGTGGATTTTCTCCATCCCACACTTCGGGAGCAGATGCGAGAGTGCCATTCATTATGGTACATCGTATTTGAAAAATACTATCCTCAAGTTCTCTTTTCAAAAGAGTTTTATCGGGGATTATTTTTTCAAGGAGCTGTGCATAGGGCAGAAGAAGCCATGTCCAGACAGTGCCCTGATGATATGCCAGGTCACGTATTTCCTGGCTCCCTGCATAGTTTTTTTTATAAAGGGGAGATTCAGGAGATAATGACCTGAGCCCGAAAGGGGTTAAAAGATATTCACGGGCAAGGCCGGCTGCAAGCTTTAACCCCTTTTTATCTGTAAAATCAAATGGAAAAGAGCAGGAAATCACGAAATTCGGCCTTATCTCCTTCACCCTCACTCCCTTTTCGATCCTGTCACACCAAATCCCGTCAACAAGAAATTTTGCCATATTCTTCCCTACCTCTTCTGCGAGGTCTGACAACTCTTCAGTTGTCATTGAATAAGTGCCTGAGATTATTTTCTTTTTATGTAATTTCTGTGCCATTTGTGACACAGCTTTAACACTGTTAAACCAGAGAGCATTTATCTCAACAGGTTTCCCGTACCTCGGAGTAACAGGTATCCCGCCTACTTTTGCATCCATCCATGTAAGAGCCGATTGGGTGTCATCGCGAATAGAAATTAAAAAATCCTCTTTATCAAAATAAAATGGCAGCTCTTTATTGAAAATATAGTTCAATACGATATCAGCACAAAAACCAAGAAGTTTTCTTTTCCTTTGAACACCAAGCTTTTCAAAACATTCGTACACCCTGATGATAAACCAGAGAGAAGCATCAACTGTATCAAAATTTGTTCCCTTTCCATCTTCACCTATCACATTCGGCAGGAGCCCGTTTTGTGTTCTTTCTCCATATGTATTTAATACATCGTAGACGAAATCGGTATTATCTCCCTGTTTTAAGTATGCTTTAAGGGAAATCATTGTGTCCCTCCCCCAAGCCGAAAACCAGGGGAAACCGGCTATTATATCATTTCTGGTTTTAAAATCATCCAATAATAATCCCAATAATTCTTTATATTCATCTTCAGAGAAAATATAATCTTTGAAATCAGATGACTTTAAAAAGGCTTTTCTGTTTTTTATTCCTGTCACCCTTGAAGGATGACCCTTTGGAAGAGCATACCTTGAATATCTTTCACCGATTTTCTCCTGTACTGTGACTACACTTTTTCCGGCAGGCCCTTCCAGGCTTATATCTGAAAACAGGATAACCATAGTTTTTCCAGGTTTCAGAAAACCTTTATGTAAAAATGGGGCTATGAGATCTTCAGCAGCGTCATAGCCCCGTGCATCTTCTATTGGATAAAATATATTCCTGAAGATTAGTGGATCTTTCTTGAACCTGCCGTGTGAGGCATATACAAAGGCACTCGCGCCAGTATCACCCCTTATAACCCATCCGCCCCTGTGGGTATTACGCTCTATGATATCACTCTCTATGGGTATAATGTCAAAGGTTTTCGGAGAATTGACATGATGATGATTCCTCAGGCTGAACTTATACCTGAAAAAATATTCTAACGTGACCTTTCCCAGGTTTGTATATTTCAGGAGTGTAATATTTTTCCACTCATCCATCAGAATTTCTTTGAGTATGATTATTTTCTGTTTACATGAGCTAAATGAATATAAAAAAGCAGGATAGGGGCGGAGCCGGGATTTGGCAATGTGCAAATAACCTTGCGGATAGATAGTATCAGCATAACTGTTTGAATCCATAAACAGGAACTCATCATCTACTCCAAACTTCTCTTCAATAGAAGAAACAAGATGAATACGCCTAAAGTGTTCATCCGAGGCAGTCAGCAATCCATGGTATTTTCGGATATTAATCAGATGAGCAGAGCCAAGGGCATATCCCCCAAGTCTGTTAGTTAAAATCCATTCGGCTGTATAATCAGTATCTACTGTATTTCTCATATTACACCGGAGGCGGATTTAGAATCCGCCCCTTACATATTGTTGTAAAAATATAATATTAAAACTTATTTTGGGCGGATGATATAGGTAATCGTGCCGGTGACAATTTTACTTCCCGGATCAGGATTAAACTTCATTTTACGAACTGCATCAAAAATCGCAGTATCAACATCTGAATAACCGGAGGATATCCTGATCTCGACTGAAGTTGTATGTCCTTCAGGGGTAACGGCAAATGTTATTCCCACCTTCAAGCCAAGCCCTTCCCGTTTAACCCAGGAAGGTATTTCAGGCTGAGGCCCCGAGAATGTGAGAATACGTTTACTCGACGCATCATCCCAGACAATAAGAGGTGTTTCAGGGGATATGATCTCTTTTTTTTCTTCTGCTGTCTTCACTTCTTCTGCCGACTCTGGGGTTTCCTGGCCTTTCTCGATTACCCTGTCAAACTTCTCCAGATCAAATGAAAGGGTTTCGCGTATCTCTGAGCTTGGTTGAAACGGAATACTGGTGTCTTTTTCTTCTTCCTTATAGGGTCGTTTTGGAATCGGGGGTAGTATTCCTGCATCCTCTGCAAGCACATCCTGAGGCCTGTCCTGCTTAATGAATCCGCCGGAAAAATCCCGGACCACCGCTTCGGCACTTTCGATCCGGACATCTTTCTCTTCTGTCGTACTGACAGGTGGTAGTTGTTGTTGAATGACCCGGGTTTCAGGTCCCGGGATTTTATCCTGTTTCTCAATTAACTCCACAGACTGAGCTTCTAATTCAGGAAATTGTACTGCTTCCGATTTTTTCTCTATTATTACTGCTTCCTTTTCAATTTTTACAGGCTGCCAGGGCCTTT
>JAUVYC010000213.1 GCA_030603285.1 Spirochaetota bacterium | reverse complement strand
AACCACCACCTGCTTTGCAGGTGGTCTTTTACGACACTCTGGAATTAACTTGATGTTGGGGGGAAAAAATATTAAAATTGATATAACAGATACACTAAAGATTCAGCTTAAAGAGGTAAGAGAATGAAAAGAGAAATGGTGCCAATGGACGGGAATACAGCAGCAGCCTATGTTGCCCATGCCACAAACGAAGTAATTGCAATTTATCCTATAACTCCATCATCCTCCATGGGGGAGTTATCAGACGAATGGTCTGCTAAAGGCAGAAAAAATATCTGGGGTTCAGTTCCTTCTGTCACGGAAATGCAGTCTGAAGCGGGAGCTTCAGGTGCAGTTCATGGTGCGCTAACAACCGGGGCGCTTACAACTACCTTTACTGCTTCGCAGGGACTTTTATTAATGATCCCGAATATGTATAAGATAGCAGGGGAACTCTGTCCGACTGTTTTCCATGTATCAGCCCGGTCAGTTGCGTGCCAGGCTCTCAGTATTTTTGGTGATCATTCTGATGTAATGGCTGTGAGGGCCACAGGATTTGGTCTCATATCATCATGTTCAATTCAGGAAATTATGGACTTTGCGCTTATAGCGCAGGCTGCTTCCATAAAATCAAGGATTCCGTTTGTGCATTTCTTTGATGGCTTCAGGTCATCCCATGAAATACAAAAGATTGAACAGCTCGGCTATGATGATATGCGAAAAATGATTGACGACAGGTATGTCATTGAGCACAGGATGAGAGGCTTAAATCCTGAAAATCCACGTATCCGCGGAACTGCACAGAACCCTGATGTATTCTTTACAGCCCGTGAAACAGTGAACAAGTACTATAATGCTGCGCCCCAAATTGTCCAGGACTATATGGACAGATTTGCTGAACTAACCCACAGGCAGTACAGGCTGTTTGATTATGTCGGAGCGCCTGATGCTGACAGGGTAGCCGTTCTCATGGGAACCGGGGCTGAAGCAATGGAGGAGGTTGTCCTTTGTGAAAAGGCTAAAGGAGAGAAAGTTGGCATACTCAAGGTGCGGCTTTTCAGACCTTTCAGTACCAGAGATTTCATAGGTGCTCTGCCAAAATCGGTGAAGGCTGTTGCTGTTCTCGACAGGACGAAAGAGCCCGGGTCCATTGGTGAGCCGCTCTATATGGATGTTCGAACTGCAGTCGGGGAGGCAATGAGTGACGGATATGCTCCATTCAAGGAATACCCTGTTATTGTCGGAGGGAGGTATGGCCTTGGTTCTGCTGAGTTCAATGCAGGGATGGCTAAGTCGGTTCTGGATAATCTTAAGGAAAAAACTCCGAAGAATCATTTCACTGTCGGAATTCATGATGATGTCACTTTCACGAACCTCCCATGGGACGAAAATTATTCCTCAGAACCTAAAAATGCTCACAGAGCGCTTTTTTATGGGTTGGGAGCGGACGGTACAGTAAGTGCAAACAAGAACTCGATTAAGATAATCGGAGATTCGACTGATAATTATGCCCAGGGGTATTTTGTTTATGATTCAAAAAAGGCAGGGGCCGTCACTGTATCTCACCTCCGGTTTGGACAAGATAAAATCCGAAGTACATACCTGGTTTCAAAGGCAAACTTTCTGGCCTGCCATAAATTTACCTTTCTTGAAAAATACGATATGCTCTCAAAACTTGAAAATGGCGGTATATTTCTACTGAATGCACCATATGGAAAAGATGAGGTATGGGATAACATCCCTGTAGAGGTGCAGGAACAGATATTAAAGAAGAAGATCCGTTTTTATGTCATAAATGCTGTGAAGATTGCTCAAGAGCTCGGCCTTGGCGCCCGCATAAACACAATAATGCAGACTGCATTCTTTATTATACCAGGTGTTCTTCCAAAAGAAGAAGCAGTTAAACTTATTAAAAATGCAATTATAAAAACCTACGGCAAAAAGGGCCAGAACATCGTGGATATGAATATGAAGGCAGTGGATACTGCTGTCAAGAGTGTTGAGGAAGTAAAGTACCCGGATAAGGTTACAAGCAAGCTTCATATGAAACCGCCTGTTCCTGAAGATGCCCCGGAATTTGTCAGAAATGTGACAGGGGAAATTATAGCAGGGAGAGGCGATGTAATTCCTGTGTCACTTCTTCCTGATGACGGAACCTATATAACAGGAACGACTGTCTATGAGAAGAGGAATATCGCAGATGAAGTACCTGTGTGGCATCCGGAACTTTGTATACAGTGCGGGCAATGTTCATTTGTGTGTCCGCATGCAACCATTCGGATAAAGTTTTATGATCCGGGGCTTTTAGAGAACGCTCCTTCTGCTTTTAAATCAATCAACGGCCGTGCAAAGAAGATGAAAGCTTTGAAGTGTACCGTACAGGTGGCTCCTGAGGATTGTACAGGCTGCAACGTATGTGCAAACATCTGCCCGGGCATTAAGCGGGTAAACGGACAAAAGACAAAAGAAAAGGCACTCATGATGGAACCTCAAATCCCTTTACGGAAGCAGGAAGCCAGAAACTGGGATTTTTTTCTTGACCTGCCTGACAGTGATCCGTCTCTTATGGCCAGAACAACTATTCTTGGCTCACAACTTCTTCCTACAATGTTTGAATTTTCAGGGGCATGTGCAGGGTGTGGTGAAACACCTTATGTGAAGCTGGTTTCACAGCTCTTCGGTGATAGAGCAACTATCGGAAATGCAACCGGATGCTCGTCAATATATGGAGGAAATCTGCCAACAACGCCCTATACAACCCGGAAAGATGGAAGAGGCCCAGTATGGTCAAACTCGCTGTTTGAAGATGCTGCAGAGTTCAGTTTTGTTATGAGACTTACCTCAGATAAGCTTGGTGAACACGCACGTGAACTGATGAATAAAATAATCAAGGAAGGGAATAGCGGGGTTGATAAGGCGCTCTTGAATGAACTGCTGGAAGCTGATCAAACCACTCAAGAGGGTATAGAGGCTCAGCGTAAAAGGGTTGATAAATTAAAAGCAGCATTGATAGGACAAGATAAAAATGAGTTAAAGCTTCTATTAAGCCTTGGTGACTATCTTATCAAAAGGTCGGTGTGGATGTTTGGAGGCGACGGATGGGCGTATGATATTGGATATGGCGGTCTTGATCATGTCCTTGCTTCCGGGAAAGATATAAATGCTCTGGTTCTCGATACAGAGGTATATTCAAATACAGGCGGCCAGATGTCGAAATCAACACCCCTCGGTGCAATTGCCAAATTTGCTGAGGCAGGAAAACCTGTTTCAAAAAAGGATCTCGGTATGATGGCAATGACATACGGGAATGCATATGTTGCTCAGGTTGCCATGGGATATAATATGAATCAAACTGTAAAGGCATTTAATGAAGCAGATGCATATAATGGCCCGTCCCTCATTATTGCATATTCCCACTGTATTGCTCATGGGATTGATATATCAGATGGATTAGAAGAACAGAAGCGTGCAGTAGAGTCCGGGGCGTGGGTTCTTTACAGGTATAATCCGGAACTCACGGCTGAGGGGAAAAATCCCCTGATTCTCGATTCTAAAGAGCCGAATCTGGATATTGCTGACTATATGTATAACGAAAATCGGTTCAGGTCTTTAAAGCAGACAAATCCTGATAGTGCTTACACCTACCTTAAAAAGGCACAGCAGGATGCAAAGAGAAGGTATCGGATGTACAAACATCTTTCAGAGATGTAAAGTATATTGTATTCAACCGGGCATTAAATCTTAAATTGGCAATATAAGGAACACCCGCATATTTATAAATATTGACATTTTGGGAGGGGAACATGGGCTTCTGGCCGTTCTTGTGTATATTTGTATCCCTCATTCTCATACTTTTTTTCAGACGAATAGATAAACGCACAATCAATTTCAATAAGTTTAAACGGTATGCACAAAAGCTTTCAGAAGATTTCAATCTTTTCTTAAGTCAGAAAAAGGAAGATTTATCAGGCAGCCTGCTCGATCTGGACAATGCTATAAAGAAAGCATCGCAGATGCTTGCCAGGATCGAAATGACAGGTGACAGCCTGAAATCGAGTGTTATAAGCTTAAAAGATGAGAAAAACGAACTTGGTAACATAAAACATGAGTTAGAAAAGCTAAAAAGAATAAAAGAAGATATTACCTCTGAAATTACTGATATACAGAAAAATCTCCCGCCTTTAAAAAAATTGTCCAAAAGAATCAAGAAAATGGATATGGAAATAGCGGTAAATGAAAAATCATTGAAAAATGCTTTCTCTATGCTGCCTGCCCTCGAACAGAGATTTCAGGAAAGAACTGAAAGCGCATTGGAGGATGTTAAGGGTACTGTTTATGAAGAAGCAATGGAAGCGTTTAGGCCTGTTATAGATGAATATCAACATACTCTTGATCTAATGAAGAGTGCCCAGGAGGGTGAATTGAAGAGATTCAAGCAGGATGCTCAAGAAATTACAGGGACTGTGGTAAGTAAAATTGATGATCTTGACAGTTCAATAGAGGATTTAAAGTCTAAACTGTTGTCCATGGAAAATGAAAGTCTTGTTTCAATTGAGCATCAGATATCTGAACTGGATAGGGAGCTTGACGGAACACGCGGTAAGATGGAGCAGGTTAGAAAAGAGTCCCTACAGGTTTTTCTTAAACGGGCTGAGGGTGAATATAAAAAATACATTACATCACTGGAGAAATCAGCATTCTCATTTAAGGAAGACATTTTTCAGAAAATTGAAGAGAGAACAAAAGATATTTCATCGTATGTAGCACGCCTTGAGGGAAGAGTTCAGAACCTGCTGAAAGACATAAAAAATGAGACGGACAAATATGCAGATGTTTTAAATCTGAAGATTAAGGCACATGAGAGTGAAGCTGATGTACTGAAAAACCGGATTGTGACTGAAATAAATGAGGAGGCGAATAAAAACCTCATTCTTATAAAGCCCATTGTTTCTGAAATGAATGAAAAGCTTAAGATATATAAAAAAGAGTTCAATTCGATTTTTGTCCATATAAAATCGGAGTTTAATGCCCAAAAACAATCAATTCAAACATACATTGTCTCGTTTAAACAGCA
>JAUVYC010000243.1 GCA_030603285.1 Spirochaetota bacterium | reverse complement strand
GTTGAGGTCTACAGTTAACTGTTCATCTTTATCATCGATGCTTAATCTCTCAAGTGGTTTTGTGGGATTGCCTGTATCAGAGGGGGATTCGTCCAATAGGATTGGCTTTTGAAGGCTTTGAAAAATGAAATACTGGTAATACTGTCCGTAAACAAGTGAATAATAATCTTTTAATAAGGGATATTGAGGGAAAGCTACATGTCCTGCGCTTAAAGAAGGAGCGGAAAGCGGAATAAAAAAAAGAAGGAAAAAGATTATTTTATATGTTTTTCTGTACACGCAACTGATTATATATTTGTCGTCCGAGTCCCAGCTGATCTGTTCGAGCCATTACCTTTGCATACTCATCATATAACATATCACGAAATATATCTTTTACAATACTTTTGCCGAAAAAATCTGATTCATCTACTGTTTTTCTCATGGCCGTCAGCATATTCCCGATAAAAAGAGCTTCCATGTCGTAACACACATCAAGAAGTTTTTCGTCCTCTTTGTCTTGGGAATGCAGATTTTGAGCATTTTCTATCTGTTCCTGCAGGATTTTTCCGAATTTCCCGCTACTTTTTAACCGCTCCAGGGTTCTAGTATCCTTCATATCACCCAGGAGGATATCGTACTTTCCCATAACATTCATCATGTGCATTACCTCTTCAGTGCATTTGCTGTCGCTAACATGGAATCAGACGTAATAATTGCTTTTGAATTCAATTCATACGCCCGTTGAGCGACAATCATATTTACCATTTCCTCAACAACCTGGACATTGGACATTTCTATAAATCCCTGCTGAATCTTTCCCATTCCAAAAAATCCCGGTTTCCCGCCTACAGGCAGCCCTGATGCAGCGCTTGTTTTTACCAGGTTCTGGCCAATATTCTTTAGGCCTGCCGGATTAACGAACCTGTATATTGAAATCCGGCCAACTTCAATAGGGGTATCGTCTCCTGCAACTTTTACAGTAACAAGTCCATCCTGACTTATGGATATATCAGAGAATACAAACCCTTCAGGCATAATAATTTCAGGACTCAGCTTATATCCGTTACTGTTTATAATCTGGCCATTGGAGTCTATCTTGAATGTTCCATCCCTTGTATATCCGAAGCTGCCATCATAAAGCTGCACACGAAAAAATCCTTCTCCTTCAATAGCAAGATCAAGATTATTCCCTGTATTCTGCAAACTTCCCTGAGAATACATTTTCTGTGTGGCTGCAGGTCTGACGCCGTGACCGACCTGTATGCCTGTAGGGATGAGGGTATCCCTGGTAGCCGGGGTGCCGGCAGAACGAATAGTCTGATAGAGCAAATCCTCAAAATCTGGCCTGCTTTTTTTGTATCCTGCTGTATTTACATTCGAAAGATTATTTGCAATAGTATCGATATTAAACTGCTGTCCTATCATACCGCTTGCAGCAGTCCACAGTGATCGCATCATTGTCTTTCTCCTCTATAATTTTAAGGCTTGAGGGCAGGCACATGGGCCTGCCCCTACAGGTCATTAATTCACAATAATCTTAAAATACCCACCCAATATTGTAGGGGTAACCCCATGTGGTTACCCAAAATATTCCGGTTAAATCAGACTCTTCCAACCTCGTTGATTACCTTTGCGAGTGCAGCATCATGCGCCTGTATCATTTTCTGATTCGCCTCATACGTCCTGTGGACCTCTATGAGGTTTACCATTTCTATTACCGGGTTAACATTTGAAGCTTCAAGAAATCCCTGCCTGACCCTGGGCCTTTCATTTTGCATTATGAAGGCCTTCTCCGAATATTCTGTGTCTGTATAGAGGCTTTCTCCAATCTTTTTTATGTATCTCAGCTTCGGGAAATGAACAATTTTTAACCTGTCCAGGAGAACAGTCTGGTTCCATTCATTCTCCTCCATACTGACAAGCCTCATTGGATCATCACTGTACTCGTTGTTTTCAAATACATTACCATCTTCATCTACTATGAAATTATTTTTTTTAATCTGAATAGGACCATTTTCCCCTAAAACCCTGTATCCATCTTTTGTTACAAAAAAACCGTCTTTATCAATGAGAAAGCTCCCGTTTCTCGTGTACCTCTCACCTTCTTCTGTCTCCACACTAAAAAATCCTTCTCCTTCCAGTGCCAGGTCAAAGTCGTTATGGGTCTGTTTAAATGCACCCTGTGTAAATCTTGTATATACTTCATTCACTTCCACACCTGTGCCCATCTTCCCTATTACAGGCATTAAATCATAAGAGCCAGGAGGAATTACCCTCACCCCGTCATCATTTATTCTCCTTATCAGCATCTCAGGGAAAGCTTTCATTATTGAAGTGTCTTTTTTATAGGAGGGAGTATCGACATTGGCAAGATTATTCGATAAAACGTCAATTCTCTTCATCTGGGCTATCATCCCTGATGCACCTATGTATAAACCTCTTATCATACCATCTCCTTTACCTGGTCGTATAACAGGCGATTCAACTTAAATATCGACCTAAAGGGAAAAACCATTAGGCTAACTTTTGATTGTCCTGCCGTATAATCTTAACTATATTTTAGTCCTATCGATAAAAATTTTATTCCTATCAATAAAACGGGGGGGGGAATGGCAGAAATTACCAATACAACCGATGCAAACTTTGAAAGTGACGTAAACGAGACAGGCAAACTTGTTCTCGTTGATATGTGGGCTGACTGGTGCGGCCCGTGCAAGATGATGGAACCTGTACTCGAAGAAATAGCGGAGGAACACGGAGAAAAGGTAAAGATTGTAAAGATCAACATTGATCAGAATCAGGGAACCCCGTCAAAGTTTAAGGTAATGAATATTCCGACACTATTGTTTTTCAAAGATGGCAAGGAAGTCGACCGCATTATCGGTGCTGTCCCGAAAAAACAGCTCATAAAAAAAATGGAAAATTTCATTTAATTAAAAAAATACCTTCATTTTATTTAAAAATTTACCTGTTTAACTATTTATTTATTTTATAATAATCCGATATATTTGATGGATGTATCATGGTTAATGATCAACTCATCGAAAAGGGTCAGCATTAATATTTGCTGGCCCTTTTCTAATAATCAAAAAACAGAACAATCTTCTCCTTATCATTTATGCTCCTGTATGCCCGAACCCCTCACTATTCCGTTCTGTAATATCGATTTCTTCCTGTTTTGACACTTCAATAATTTCTGCTTTCTCAACCTTAGAAATTACCATTTGTGCTATTCGCATGCCATCCGTTACTTTAAATGGTTTGCTGCCGTGGTTTACAAGTATAACCTTAATCTCACCTCTATAATCCGAATCGACTGTTCCCGGAGTATTTAAAACCGTTACACCGTATTTTGCTGCAAGCCCACTCCTGGGCCTTACCTGCGCTTCATATCCATGCGGTAATGAAATAACTATACCGGTCGGAATACATTTATAATCTCCCTTCCTTAAATCAACTGGTTGATCCAGTGAAGCGTATAGATCAATTCCACTTGCATCACCTGACATATACTTCGGAACAGGATTTTTTTTGTCTAGTCTGTAAATTTTCAAGATCATTCTTTTACCGTTATATAATTTTTCAATGGGTGCTGTAAGGCAGTAAGGGCAATTCATTTAATAGCCCTGAGCAATTCATGAATTGCTTCTGCATTAAAATGAAAATTTAAATCCTTTAAGATATTTTTCTTTGCCTTCAGGCCCAATGCTTGCAAAGCTGAACTTCTCCCCGGTCAGAACATCAACAGCAACTCTGTTTAAATCCTCCAGTGTAATACTCTTTATTTTATGCAGGGTTTCATTATAAGGGATCAGCCTTCCAAACATCATCTCCTGCATAGCCATCTTTACCATTTTCCATTCATTGATCTCCTGGGCAAGAACATAACTTCCCCTGAATCGACCTTTTGCATTTTCCAGTTCTTCTTTACTGATATTTTCACTTTTAATGAGTTTTAATTCATTATTTATTGCATCCAGAATGAAGGGTAAATTTTTTACACTTGTTGAAAAACTTATTGTAAACTCACCAACATCAGAGTAGCTTGCTGAAGATGAGCCTATTGAATAGCAAAGTCCCTCTCTTTCCCTCACCTTTTGAAAAAGCCGTGAACTGAAACTGCTTCCGAGTATCATATTCAATAAAGCCATGGGAAACCTGTTTTCATCTCTGCAGCTGTATCCACCTCTGCCGCATATGAAATAAACCTGTTCTATATCCCTGTTTACTGTTACGTTCCTGGTTATTGATTCCGGCTTTTCCCTATTATCTTTCTGATAAACCACTTTATTTTCAGTGTTCAATTATTTCAAACATGCTTCAGATTCCCTTTGCAACTCCATCTCGTTTAC
>JAUVYC010000111.1 GCA_030603285.1 Spirochaetota bacterium | reverse complement strand
GACATACACATAAACTTATTGATAGGATTTGTTATAATTCCCAGGGCCCAAGAATAACCACACAACACATGTGAAGAGACCTCTATGTAGCAGAAATCACTTTAAAGCAACTCACTACCATTTTACTTCCATCCTATATAGAAAATACTGGTATGTCAAGAAAATTGGAATAGCTGAAAGTTGTGGAAGGATTTATGTGAAAAATAGCGGGCACACCTCATACTCTGGGGATTGATTTTTACCTGATAATCAAGTAAATCTTTTTTCTTTGTAAAATCTATAATATTTGAATTTATTACAAAGCCTAAAGATCATGATTTCGAACTATAATAAGCTAATACAACATACTTTTCTTTTGGTGGATCTGTAAATGGACAGAAAATACGCAAAATTTTTCCGGATTTAAGTTTGGAATTTATATATTTTTTCTTTTGTTCAGGAGGGAAAGAATCGCCCAACGTACTCATGTTGATCACTCATTGATTAGATACTCTAGGATTTGATCACCGTCAGGCAAACTTTTAGCAAGGTTTTCTAGTGAAATGAAATCATTAAGATCGGCAGATTTAAATGCGGCGTCATGGCTGCGTCTTTTGAGTACGGAAAAAGATAGATGTCCATATTTTTCAATAGATTCATCCAGGCATTCTATATCTGATTCACTTAAAAGTTTAAGATTTACTTTTCGTTGAGGAATAATTGTATTGCCTTCTACTGATAATGTCTCTTCAACGGGATAATCAATAAGGTAAAACCCATCACCGCGAACATATTTAATTATATCATAACATCTACTGGGTACTGGACCATGGCTTAGTGCGACATAGGAATCATCGCAAATCAACCTTCCATACTTAGAAAGATGTTGTTTATCAGCGAAATATATAATTTTTAAGACAGCATACGTGTCATTCACCCTATTTGAGATGTATAATAAAACTTCTATCGCTTTTTCAATATCGAATTTCGATATAAGTCTCATTTTTATTTCCAGTGATTTTCATGAGATAGTTCAAAATTTATAGCATATTATAATTCATCAAAATTATGGTGTCAATAAATAATTTACTATATTTTATTATCGGAGACTATAGCAAATGCCAAAATTTAAACCCAAAGTTTCTGAGCCCACCCCCGTTTTTCTTGCCTTTTAGGCACAAACTTTAGTTTGCAAGAAAATATTTTTAAAATCGAGAATGTGGCTTGTTCACATTAGGGGAGATTCAGAAGTATGTGTTTCTTCTATAAGCTGTGCAGAAATAGCCATGGCTTCAGAACGGGGCAGTATTGAACTAGACCGCCATTGGAAAATATGGTTCAGACATTAAATTAGCATTAATGCTTGGAAATGTCTTGCTATCGATCTGAAAATTATTGAAGAAGCTTATTCTTTGCCTGAACCATTTCACAGAGATCCTACCGATCGTATCATAGTAGCAACGGCCCGTATTCATTCATGTAACTTAATAACAGCAGACAAAAAGATTCTCGAGTTCCCTCATGTAAATACTACGTGGTAATTTGATTGTATAAACCATATATAACTTTGAGTAATACCATAGAATCTCGCTATGTTAACAGTCATAATTAATTTCCAGTAAATTTTGAATCATTGTACTATAATATTTCAACCAGACTGCACCGGTTGTGTGACATAACTAGCTACTTGTAATTATGTAGTAAATAATTCATTATATTAAACAGACTATATCACTTAACTCTTCCATAAGTTATATAGTAGCGTCATAACGAACAAGTTCACCTGCCGCTACGGGGCGGTAGCAGAATAGCGATCAGGTGCAGTAATTGGTTCGCCTTTTTTACCAGCTCTTCAAATAGCTTTTTAGATCACTCTTTTTAGATCTCTATAGTAATTTTCATGTGGTCCGATCATAATCAATTCCAGGCCTTCGCCAATGAAACGATAGGCTAAAAGATACTGAACCGCCTGGATCTTAAACTTGTGGAAATAAACCCCACGCAGGTCTCCTTTCTTTTCAGATCCGATATATGGATTATCCATAATTTTTTGGATCTCTAGCTAGGTCTAATTTACTTTTTTCTCGTCTCGTGAATTTCTTGACTTTCCGTTCGAATGATCGAGATTGTAAGATCTTCATGAGCAGTTATCCAAAATTGTATTCTGAAGATTCTCCCTGTTCCAGTTCTGAAATGCCAATCAAAATTTCCCTAATCAGACCATAAGTTAAATCAGGGTTTTCTTCGGCACATTTGCCAATTCTCGCCCAATGTTCAATCTGGCCGGTAATAGATCGTTTATCAATCTCACTGTAGATCCTGGCTTCCCGAACCAATCCATCGGACACGCGAACCGCTCTTGTCATTTTAATATACTCCTGAATTCGAATTTGTATCTAATATAACACAAACTGCTACATTTTGCAACAACAGTTCCAAAAGTTTCTGAGTTCACAGCCGCTTCACAAACAGACAGCAAGTGCTGGGCCACATCTCTTTGTTGGGCTATCGCGGGAGTTATTGCTGACCGAGTGGGCGCGGCAATGCAAGAAACAAGGAGGGCTGGTCGTCCTGCCACACTTTCCAAATCCCCGCGCAGAGCATGCAGCCAGCATCATGAGCGGCAACGTTAACGCTCTAGAAATGATATCATGGGAGAACTTGTATGGCGGCATCGACCCCTACTCCCTGTCAGACTGGTATCGCTACCTGAACTGCGGTTACCTTGTCGCTGCCGTGGGTGGCACCGATAAAATGTTGGCTGGCCTGATTTATAAATATAAAATAGTCTTCATTAAATTATTGATGATAAACATATTCTATGCTTTTTTATTTAAAAATGTTAAAATAAACATACGCGGAAAATAAAATTATGGATATTGATGTAATAATTTTTCAGGATGAAGATGGTTATTATATTTCTGAATGCCCGGCCATACCCGGCTGTGTCAGCCAGGGGCACACAGAAAAAGAAGCTGAAGAAAATATTAAAGGTGCAATTAAAGAGTGTTTGGAAGTTTGCGCTGAAACGGGCATTTCGTTAACTGTTAATGCATATAAGAATCAATAAGATGAATAGAGAGGTTTTTCTACACTGTTTCAAAAAAGCGGGCGACATCCTCTTTTGAGAGAGACTTGAAAAAACTGCTCTCTGTTGTGATCAGTTCGCTCACCAGTTTTTTCTTTCTCTCCTGAAGTTTCAGCATCTTTTCTTCCACCGTATCCTTCACAATCATTTGATAAGCAATAACCTTTCTTGTCTGACCGATCCTGTGCAGCCTGTCCACAGCCTGATTTTCAACCGCTGGGTTCCACCAGGGATCAAACAGGATTACATAGTCGGCGGATGTCAGGTTTATTCCGACCCCTCCAGCTTTCAGGCTGAGGAGGAAAACCTTATAATCTTCATTTTCCTGGAATGTACTTATCTCAATCTTTCTTTTACCGGCATTCATGGAACCGTCAATATATGAGTATCGATAATTTTTTCTTTGAATATATCTTCTGATAATTTGAAGACACTTTACAAACTGAGAAAATATCACGATTTTATGGTTTTCCTGAAGTATCTCATCAACAATATCCTTCAACTGTTGGAACTTGCAGGATTCTACATTTTTAAACTTTACATCACTTAGAACAGGGAAAAGGGCTATCTGCCTGAGCTTTAAAAGAGCCGCAAATATCTCAATTGCTGATTTTTCAATCCCGTCATTCTCAATTTTACCCAGAATCGCATCCCGGTAAAAATTCCTGTGCTGCTCATAAACAGCGGACTGTTTTTCCTCCATCCGGGAATAGAGTATTATCTCCGATTTATCGGGTAGTTCTTTGACAACATCCTCTTTTTTTCTGCGCAGTAAAAAGGGGTATATGATTTTCTTCAGTTTTTCAGTTGCGTCCCTGTCCCCATTTGTTTCTATTAGTCTGGCAAACTTCCTTAAAAACTCATTCCTGCTTCCCAGGATGCCGGGGTTTAAAAACTCCATCTGTGACCACAATTCAAGGGTATTATTTTCAACCGGAGTTCCTGTCAGTGACAACCTGTGATCGGATTTTAAAATTCTCATGGTCTTAAACAGCATAGAATTGGAGTTCTTTATACTCTGGGACTCATCCAGTATAATATAATTGAAAAATATCTCTTTAAACATTTCAATATCATTCCTCAGGGTGTGATAACTGGACAGGATAAAATCATACCGGTCAATATTTTCCAGTTCTTTATCGCGCCCGGCACCATAGTGTAAGAGATATTGCAGTTCCGGCGTAAACCGCTCGATCTCACTCTCCCAGTTCGCCATAGTATTTACCGGAACCACAACCATGGATATTGCAAGTTTGCCCTCTTCTTTCAACTTCTGAAGAAAGGCCAGGGCCTGCACTGTTTTTCCAAGCCCCATATCGTCGGCAAGGCATCCATTAAGATCATAGTCGTCCAGGAAAAACAGCCATCTGTATCCGGCGTACTGATAATCTCTCAAAACACCGTTGAAACTACGCGGAAGCTGATACTTCTTAATCTTTTTAAAGTCTTTCATCCTGGCGCTAATTTTCCTGATACTTTCTATCCTGGAATCCTGCCTGTTAATAATATCCGTATAGTAGTCGTCGATAAAATGGTAACGGTATTTTGATATTTTCAATTCTCCATCTTCGCTCATTCCCTCATCCATAAGCGCCCTGAGCTTTATGATATCCTCTTCACTTATTATGATATAATTATCTCCTGCCTTTATCAGCCCCATGGATAAAAGAGACTCATCAAAGGAAACACCATTCATACTGCCCAGGGCATCCTGATATTCAACCTTCACTTCAAACCAGTCCATACCGGGATTTACCTTTAAACCAATACTGCCCCCTCCGGTTGATATTTTTTTCTTCCTGTCCTTTAAACGAATCTCGATACCTTCATCAAGGATTTTCTTTCCGTGCTCAACAATGAAAGTCATGATATCTGCCGGAACTTTAAAATGACTGTATAAAAAATCATAATAAACAAAGGTCTTAAGCTTTACTTTAAAGAACTGAAAAACGCTCTTTTCAAACTCATAATTCCTGCGAAAGACTTCATAGCAGGCTTTCTTGTTTCCTTTAAAAATATAATCCCGGTCAACATTGTAAGAGACACACGCATCCTCGTAATCAAACCACAATTCGATATACACATTGCTGTATCTTTCTTCGATCTCAATAAAAGGTTTCGGGATACAATCCCTTATTTTCAGTTTGCCCAGAACATTTCCCATATTAATTCCATTTTCCCCGGAAGGGTAAAACGCCATCAGCCTTTTTATGTCCTTATAGGTAAATGAATGTTTCCTGTTAATAAATAATTCAAGCAGGTCAATGGCATGCTCATTATCTTTGCTGAAAAAAATCTTTCCTTCATCACAAATGATTAAAAAGGAAAACCCGCTTCGTACAAATCGAAAATAAAATCCTTTTCCCATCACAGTTTTAGCTATATCGCCGGTAAAGCTGATTTCAGGCATAAAATAAACGTCTTCATTTTGAATTTTGTCAATTACAAAGTTTATATTTATCGATTCAATCTTTATAAACGAAACAGGCAAATAATCGATCCTGTCTTTCATAAAAATGGATGAAATTTTACTGTCAATTAGAAAATCAATATGATTGATTAAGTCATAATTTTCATCCTTCCCTGCCCTCAGCCTGTACAGCAGTTGTTTTTCAAGCTTTCCAAAGGATTCAGTAATACGATCTTCTCTATATTTTTCAATCCTGCCTCCCTCACCGTTTGTTTTTATAAACATGCAGCCGGGGGAAATCACCCACCTCTTACCGTCATAGTCATCATTAAAATCGAGTACAAAGACAAGTTTAAACCTTTTATCTATGTCTTTATCCTTCGGTAAGCCTGTTGCCTGTAATAAGAAATCAACAAAATTAAAATCAGGTTCAGCACTTTTTTCAGTGTTTTTCAGATTGATCACAACTTCTTTTCCAATATCTCCACTCTGCTCTATCGGGTTATCCATGAGTGTATTTTGTTTAAAATTGTAGATGAGCACAGCAGCTATATGCTTGCACATCCTGATACCCCTGTTACGGGGACAGCTGCAGGAAGCAGTTTTGGGAATACCCGATTTGTCGAGCTTAATTTGAACATGGTAAGAATTATTAGAAGAACCGGAAATTGAGGCTTTTATTTTACCTTCGCTCTTAATGAACCCTGAAACGAGTGAGGATTCATAGCAGTCGATTCCTTCATTGAATATCACGTCATTATTGATAAAACCCTTTATGCTTTCGATACCCACTTATTTTTCCCAGGTCGTTGATTGAGCCTTAATATAATAGAATAAATCTACTCAATCCAGAATTAACAGGGAGAATTGTTAATCAAGTGATGGTTTTTTATGATTGAAATCAGAGGGAGTCAGTATCTTTGAAAGTCATGTTCTGTAAGGAAAATCAGTTAACTGTATACTGCCCGTTTACAACCTGGGGAGTTTGATCTTCAAGCGCATTCATGATTCTGTTTATTTACTATTTCAATACCAGTTAATAAAAATAAAATTCAGGATGTCCCTTAACATATACAATGGCTATTTAGACACAATTGCTGGTTGTTCAGAAAGCGTGTCTTCATTGAATTTGTATTCTGACATTTAATGAAGCTCCTTATACTTTTACTCTTACTTTCCCGGTTAATAATACCTGCATTAAGCCTTTTTTAATATAAATCAATCTTTCTTTGTTCACGATCTCATTTTCTATTTCGTTGTCAACTGATGATAAAATGTTAGCAATCTTTTTTTGTTCAGCTAATGGAGGACAAGGAATAACAATGTTCCTTACTTGATATAAATTAACTCTAGGCCTTGTGGTGCCAATAATTTCTCTATTTAATTGTTTTTTTCCATAGAAAGAGTTTAGAATATACATAATAAATTTTTTATGTGAAAATTGCTCATCAATTCTTATTCTTACAACATCAGCAACGACTATACCTTTTTCCATAGACTCTGGAATAATACATGTTTTTCCAATAGGATCACCTAACTTTGCGAGTATAATATCACCTTTCTTGAAAGAATGATAGTTTAGTTCATCAGCCTTTTTTATTGATATATATTTGATATTTTTATTAATAAATTTACAATATTCAATATTTTGTAATCTAATTATAGGTACTCCTGTATCTCTATAATCTTCAACTTTTAGGTTAGATCCAAATGGACCAGCAACTATCGGGTTGTTATTTATTCCTACAGCGTTTATAAGTGTCTTAATTACCCAATCCACTGGAATTTCGCCTATTTCTGTTTTCTTAAACTTCCTATGGCCTATTCCTTTGGTTAGTAATTCCTGCATTAAACCTTTTTTTAATTCTTTTATTTTTTCAATGATCTGTGTTTTTTTTTCTATTGCTTCATTAATTGCTGATAAGATTTCAGCAATTTTTTTTTGTTCATGAATAGGTGGAGCTGGTATTGTGATTGCTCTTAATTCTTTTTGATTTAATTTTGAGCGAGTACCCCCACCGATATAAGATATGATATTTTTATGTACAACATTGTAAAAAATCCATTCTCGAAAAAAATATTTCTTTGAACGTAAAACATGAGCATGGTTATTCACCCAACACTTGCCACTTATAAGATAGGCTATTGGCCTGTATTTATAATCCTCAAAATACCCACCATCTTCTGCAATTAGAATTAGATCATCATCGAAGATATAATCATTAATTTTGTCTAATATGCCGTTTGCTCCATAATATGGAAAATCACCCTTCATGACCCTCCTTTCAGTATCATTTAATGGTATACGTTGAGAATCAAGTATATCACAGCAATCTTCGATTTTAACAACTTCCCAATCTACCGGAATCTCTCCTACCTCTGTTTTCTTAAATTTCTCCCCTGTCTTTAAACTATCGAATTGATTCACTACTTACCCCTAATGCGGACAAGCCGCATTCTTGATTTTTAGAATTTCCTTGCCAAAAAAGCAAGGAAATTGTTATTAAGGTACTAATGCGGAAAAGCCGCAATCAGGATTAAGGTACTAATGCAGACCATTGTCTCCAGAGAAAATGTAAAATATTTTCAATAAAAAAAAGTTTAAAGTTTATTTAAAACCTCCTCTTTCTTGCCCTTAAACACAATTAAACCTTATAATTGAGCTCCTTTAAATATCCAAAGACTTTTTCTTCAATCTTTTTATACTCTTTTTTTAAATCCTTCAATTCATTTATAGTTTTTTGAATATCAACCAGTTCTTCTTCTTCGGTGACATCTATATAACGAGTTATATTGAGATTATAGTCATTTTCCCGGATTTCGATGAGCGGCACTGGCCGGCAATACTTCTTTATTAATCTATATTCCATAAATGCAGAAACTATCTTATCAATATCTTCTTTTCTCAATTTATTCTGTTTTTTGCCTTCTAAATAATCATTTGCACCAT
>JAUVYC010000026.1 GCA_030603285.1 Spirochaetota bacterium | reverse complement strand
AACAAAATGGCGGGGAGAGTGTATGCTTTACTGAACCGGATGCAGAGAGCTGAAAATACATGTTACAAAAGCTCCAAAGCTCCTGTAGATCCAGAGCAGCAACTAAAACCCGAACAAGTAGTCTACAAGATTCGAGATCTCGATGGAAAGATTATTGACAAAAGAGAGGCAAGAAAGATTATCCAAGAAAAGTTTCCTAGCAAATCTCAAAGGAAAAGGGATGCTCTTGAGAAGAGAAAGAAAGACAGATCACAAAAGAAACAAAAAAGCCTGACGTTACCCCAGCAAATAGAAAGGGAGAGCACCGCTTCACAAAAGTCCCTTTCGGACCAGCCGAGGCAGTTTTCCAGGTTAGATCGGGATAACTCCTCAATGAAAAGCGGAGAAACTCTCCCTATTAGTATTATTTTAAAGGATACATTTCCTGAATTATTTTTGCAAGACAAAATTGATTCCGACAGTAAAGTTTTAGGGGAGTTTCGAGAGATACAAAAAGAAGGAAAGAAAATAGTTGAAGCTGTGGATAAGTTGTATAAAGGAGGTGCAAAAAAACCTGAAAAAAATGCTTGACTTTACTTAGGAAATCTAAACCGCTCACCTATTGAGGATTTTAAACTCTTAAAGATTATATACCATCTAAATTTTTTTTTACCTTTGCCACTTATCAATGCAAGATCAACTTCTACCATATCTCTCAAAAGGAGTCACATCAGCCAAAAAACCTCAGGTCTATGCCGTGCATAGATTCTTCCAGGCTACCCCTCCTTTTTCACCATTTTGCCGATAGCCTACGAGCCAAAATGGTAAATACCATTCGACTCCAGAAATACACCAATTACAAGTATGATGAGTTTCGACCAGTCATACGGTTGAGTAGATAGTACCTTAATACCAATTTTCTTGTTTTTTTGGCAAGAAAATTCTAAAAATCAAGAACCCGGCTTGTCCGGGTTAGGGATAAAATCTTAATTTTTTACTTGTCACAGAGCCTTTAATATGTGATAGGCGATGTTGCTGCCAGTTACTCATCATTTTTATAAAATTCAGAATAAAAGTTTTTTGCACATTCATGACAAAACCCATGGCTAAACTCCACTTCAGAATGATCACGAATATAAACATCAATTTGATGCCAATGTCCCTTATCATCGCGTATCTTTTTGCAGAAAACGCAAATGTGCAAAACTCCTTTAAAGGTCTTAATTTTGGCAAGAGCTTCTTGAAGTTCGAGGATAAGTTTCTCTCTCTCGCCCTCTATTTGCTTACGCTCGGTGATTTCACGTATGGTAATAGTGAAGAAGATTCCCTCTTTTGTCTTCCAGGTAGTCATGGAAAACTCCATGGGGAATTCACTGCCGTTTTTTCTAAGTCCGGAATACTCAAACGTTTTTCCGATAATATTTGATTTTCCGGTTGATACCATACGTTTCATTTCGTTTTTAAGGTCTTTCGCAAGTTGTTTAGTTATTATAAAAGTAAACGGCCTGTCTGCTATTTCATCGGCCGAATAGCCAAACATAGTTTTCGCCGCATGGTTCCAGGACATTATGTTTCCACGGTTGTCAACAGTGATGATGGCTTCGATGGCGGTATCTATAGCCGAACGATACCTCTCTTCTGACTTACGAAGCCGTCGCTCTATATCTTTTTTATAAAGAGCGAGTTCAATGGTCGCTTTTATTTCTTTTTCTTGAAACGGTTTTATAATATATCCGAAAGGTTCCACAATCTTTGCTTTCTTTATGAATGTATCATCTGCATAGGCGGTCAGGAATATAACTGGAATATCCAATTCTGCTTTAATCGTTTCGGAGGCATCAATACCATCTAAACGTCCCGGCATAACAATATCCATCAGGATTATATCAGGTCTGAGGTGTCTGGCTATATCTACGGCTTCTTCCCCAGAAGAGGCACTCGCCACGACTTTGTATCCCATGGTTGCCAGGCGTTCTTCCAGTTGCGTGGTTATGATAACTTCATCGTCTACTACCATTATTCTATGCATATTTTGCCCCCTCTTCCAAGATTTTAAATTCAATGATAAATTCTGTACCCTTATTCCGTTTAACCTGTAATTTCCCCCCTAGTTGTTTCTCCACTAGATTTCTGACCAACTTTAGACCCAGGCTGTCAGTTTTATAAATGTCAATTTCGTTCTGGATACCGATACCGTCATCCTTGATTGTTACAAAAATCGTGTCTTCGGCTGACCTCTGCATGGAAATTTCGAGCATCCCTTTTTGCCCCTCCTTGAAGGCATGTTTTAAGGCATTGGAAATCAGTTCGTTTATGACAAGAGTGCAGGGGATAGCCTGGATTATAGAAAGGTAAACGCCGGAGACTTCAATAACAGGGGTAATACTTTTCCTTTCTGCATAAACTTCCGACAGGTAGCTGATTAATTCCTGGATATGGCTCTCCATTTCAATTTGATCAAATCTTTCGCTTCGATAGAGTTGTGAATGGATAAGGGCCATGGTGTGAATTTTGGTGCGGGCATCTGTAATCAAATCTATTGCCTGCTGATCATGGATTCGCAGGCTGCATATATCAAGTAAACTGGAACTGACCTGGAGGTTGTTTTTAACCCGATGGTGAATTTCCTTTAGAAGCGCCTCTTTCTCTTTGAGCGATGTCTTGAGTTGCTCCTCTATCCGTTTGCGCTCGGTGATTTCTCGCTGCAGTTGTTCATTTACTGCTGTCAATTCGGCGGTACGTTCCTTTACCCGCATTTCTAACTCTTCGTGAGCCTTTCGCAACGCCTCTTCCTTTCGATCACGATCCTCCTCCAGTTCGATGCTGTGCAGGGCAAAAGCGATGTCATCGGCGATCTCTTTAAATAAGGTTTTCTCTTCCTCATCTGCAGAGAATTCTCCAGGAATGGAGACAGACAACAGGCCGTAGACCTTCCTGGCATATTCTAACCGGACGGTTATTGCCCCTCGGCCATAGTAATTCGATGAGAGGGGGCAGTCGGAGCACGTGGAGTATGGGTCTTTGGTTACCACAACGTTTGATTGCCTGAGTGCCTTCCGCCCGCAATCGGACAACTCCCCCCGCTTAAACATCTCGACTATGGGCAAGAACTGTTTACCAAAACCGGCTTCGGCGGTCGTAACAAGCCCTCCGGATTCTTTCAACAGAGCGATCCAGACGTTATAGTAACCGCGGGTCTTGATGAAACTGTCGCAAGCGGATTGAAGCAGACGGTCGCGGTCCCTTATCCTGGCGATGAGTTGGCTGACGTCGCGGATAGATTTAAGTATTCGGTTGAGGTGGTTTATCCTCACTTCTGCCCGCTTGCGCTCGGTGATGTCTTTGAAATTTTGAACAATACCAATCAATTCGCCATCAGGTGTCCGAAAGGGAGTTGTCGTCACAATGCAAGCGATTATGGTGCCATCGTTGCGTTCTTTTTTTTCTTCGCTTTCAACACGCTCCTCACCACCAAGAATCCGAATCAGCGGACAGTTGGGAGTATGACACAGTATACTGGGAAACACCTCAAAGCACTTTTTGCCTACCGCTTCATCTTTTCTTATGCCAGAAAGTGTCGAAAATGCATCACTAATTCGAATCAAATTGAAGTCCTTATCAATCACACATAAACCGTCAGCTGCGTTGTGGAATAGCTGTTCAAGTTCTGCATAGGCAATCCTGGTTTTCATCTCAGTCTTCTCAATCTTCTCACTTAATGTAGAAACTACAAAGGCAATAAGTATAAACATAATAGCTCGAAAATAATCATTGACAGTTGCCGCATCCCTCATAAAAAAAATATGGGTAAGAATCACCAACATCGATAAGAATATAGCTACGATTAAACCTTTTCTTTTCCACCAAAGAGATGCTAAAATAATTGGAATATAAAAGAAGTGGGTAAAAACAACTTCGCTTCTAAGTATTATATGGAAATAGTATGTGAAAAAGCAAGCGATAGCTAAAAGGATAGATATCACTATAATTTTTTGTTTTTCTTCTTGTACTTTAAATTTTATTCGTATCATATTACCCTTATACGATTACAGTGTAAATGGTATCAGTTCTTACAGCGATATTTTTTAATACACTCTGCCAAGGCTTCTATAATGAATACTATAACGAAACATCCGAAACCCCTCTGAAAACAGCAGCAATCAATTCCTATCAGTCGTTTGGCGACATGATGCGGCATAATCCACAATTTTACACAATAATACTGGAAGAAGGAATAGACAGCGACGGTACATTCCACTGCCAAAAGGGAGCCAACTCCTTTGGAGGTGGTCTATAATATTTCTAAAAAGATTAATTCAAAGGCTATGCCTTTAAAAGCCTTTTGGCTTGGAAACCACCACCTGCTTTGCAGGTGGTCTTTTACACCATCCCTATTAAGGATACATCAGACCTCGCAGTGGGTTTCACCCACTGATAGAGTTATTCCGGCGCAGGGTAATCAGGTATTTTGTGAACAAAAAATTACTGAATGAGAAGTTTGCAAGGATTTTGCTCACATGGAAATACTCAGGGTTCTCGGTGGATGATTCAATCCTTATCCCAGCAAAGGATCAGAAAGCAGATAAAAAACCAGAACAGCCTTTCTCAGTATATAGCCAGACATCCTGTATCTCTCAATAAGATAATCTATATACATGAAAAAGTAAAAGGATTGTACAAGACAAAATATAATGATTACTTCGGCGAAAATATCCAGCTTTTCACTGCCAAAAGGAAGCCACCTGCTTTGCAGGTGGTCTTTTACTGCATTTGGCTTATTAAAAATCAATTCCGATAAGCAAAAATATTTTTTATCTTGATGTGGCTTATCCGCATTAGGGAGTTATTTCATAAATTATAATAGATTGTGCTTTATTCCTTTATCTTGTAATGAAAAAAATCAAGAATATTTGAGAAACAGTTGAAATCACTGCGATATTTGATATGGTGATATTCTTCCATTTCTTCATTTCGATCCCCTCGCTCATGAAGGAAGCAGAATAAACTATAAAATCATTATTTTATGCGAGTATAGATATTAATTCAAATGAAGCCAGGTGCCCGTTACAAATTGCCAAGTAATATCAAGGATCCAATTATCACAATAAAAAGAGCACCCAGAATTTTTAACCCCGAATGAAAAAAAGAGTTCAATCCTACTCTTGTTCTTGCAGCTACACATCGTAATACACTATCTTTTGCCGCAATTGTAATACTCCCCACCGAAGAGATGGTCACTGCCATCCCCGCTGCCATAATGAACACAAGAGGAATGCCGATCGTGAGAATTTCCATGTTAATGATGAACATAAGAAAGAGCGCCGCACCGGGGCAGGGGATGATTCCAATTGAAAGGGCAACAGCCAGAAGATGCCTCGAGGCATCAATTTCCTCATCTCCTGATCTGGTTTTTCCCTTATTGAGAATTGCTCTCAATATTAGCATAAGACCAAGACCCACAATTATAACTGAACTCACCAGTTTGACTACCCTAAGAAATGATTCAAAGGACGACAAAAAGGCTATTCTTACAATGAAATAGAGTGATACGACTACTGCAAGTGCAGATACAACCTGGGTGAAGGCGATCACTACCCCCAAAATGATACCTTTCCATATCGCCTGATGTTCGGTCAGAAAGTAGGAGACGGCAATAGTTTTCCCGTGGCCGGGGCCAAGGGAATGGATCACACCGTAAAAAAATGCAATAAGAATGAGAGTAAAAAAAGCTTTGAGATTACTTCCCGTTTTTATCTGTTGGCCCAATTCTGTCATCTTCCTATTCAAACCCCGCTGAACTGACCCAATCTTTAAAATGAACTTCTGCACAAACACCGGATAGTCAAGCGTAATTTCCTTATTCTTTTCCTGCTTTTTAGAAACAAATGGGTTCTCGCCTGCCGCCGAATACGCGTCCAGCACAGAGAGGCAGAGGAAGACACAAAACAGAAGCAGTATAATTTTCTTAGCCATTTTTCTTCCTGAAGTAGATTTTAACCTCGAATGGACAAACCTGCCCGAAGTAAATTGGATTTTTCTTATTCTGAACGATCTCGTAGCGTACGGTGTATGCATCACTGTTCCTCAAAATGAGTGGATTATTTTCTGAAAACGCAATATCGCTGTAATAGGAATCATCATAGGTTGCCACAGTCGCGATCTGTTCTGTTTTCTTTGCTTTGATTGAACATGGAATAAAAAATTGATATATAAGTCTTCCATATTTAATTGAAGCAGAGAAATTTGTAACCTTCTTAAATGGATAGTCTTTTCCATTGAATGAAATATAAGAAAAATAATGAAAATTCTTCAGATTTGAAAAAGCATTTTTTTCAATATTTGAAATTTCTTGTGAATTGAATTTTAAATTGTAATCTTCATCGAAATCATTGATGATCATACTGCTGAACATTTCGTCGAATAACCACTGTATCTGAAAACCAGTAATTCCTTCATCATCAAACACTACAGTTACTGTTGTATCGATGAAAACATGCGGATGGGCAGATAAAGTTTGTGTAATGAGGATTAATAATGATGCAGAAATAAGGATTATTTTTTTCTTTACCATTACGCATTTAGTACCTTAATATTGATTTTCTTGCCTTTCAGGCAAGGAAATCTTTATAATCAAGAAAGTGGCTTGCCCACATTAGTACCTTAATCCTGATTTTCTTGCTTTTCAGGCAAGAAAATCTTTTTAATCTTGAATGTGGCTTATCCACATCAGGGTATGAGAAGAAAAATCAATGTGTAATAAAAATATGTCTATGAATAATAATCGGAATACACACCATTGACAACAATTAATAATTTGTCTTTTTTCCATGGTTCGAGAGAGATTATAAAAAGAATATATCCGGCTGATCCATCTTGAAGATCACCCGGAGTTTTTTGTGCCGACATTCTGTTTTTGAGGCCTATTTAAGCCTTTATAGAATTTGTCTTTCCCACTATTTTTAATCCTGCAATTAAAGCGATGAGAAGAGCTATCGGTGTGATTATCCACACCGCCTGAAACCCCACCGTGAGCTGGTAGAAGAGCGTTGATACTATCCAGCCGAGGGTTGTGAGATAGAAGATACTGAAAATTGTCAGTCTTCCCCCTATCTCACGTGCGGTTGCAGCTATGGCAACAACACATGGAACGTAAATTAGGATAAACAGAAGATACGCATAAGCCTGCGCTCCGCCCCCTTCAAAACGTTTTCTCATCGAGGCAAACACACCGAATTCAATTTCCAATTCTTCTTCTGCTGCCTCTTCATCACTAATCTCTTCTCCGACACGTGCTCCGAGAGGACTTGAAAAAGTCTCTCCGATATCGGCAAAGGCAGCAGGTATAGATGTCAGAGCCTCAATAATTCCTCCCACAAAGTCGAATTCCTCTTCGGCTGCTTCTTCGGCCATATCAATCTGACTGTACAGTGCATTAAGGGTGCCGACTACTGCCTCCTTTGCAAAGAGCCCGGTGAAAAGTGCAACCGATGCAGGCCAGTTATTTTCTGTGATGCCGATCGGCTGAAAAACTGGTGTTATGGATTTCCCTATTCTCGATAGGACCGATTTCTCCGAATCCTCATTCCCGAATGAACCATCTGTTCCAACAGAATTGAGAAAGGCAAGAACTACAACTATTGGTACAAGTATTCGCCCTGCCCTGAACAAGAACATTTTCAGCCTGTTCCAGGAGTGGTACATAATGTGGCGTAACAGGGGTGAATGATAGGGAGGCAGTTCCATAACAAAGGGTGTTGGTTCACCCTTAAGGAGTGTATTCTTCAGCAGTAAACCTGTGAGAATCGCAAGGATTATCCCTACCATGTAGATGGAAAATACAACATTCTGCGCTGCAAAGGGGAAAAAAACAGCTGCAAACAGCGCATAAACGGGGAAATGTGCGCCACAGGACATGAAGGGTGCAATCAATACCGTGAGGATTCTGTCCTTCTTATTTTCAAGGGTTCTTGTTGACATAATAGCAGGTACCATACACCCAAACCCGATTAAAAGCGGAACAAAAGCCTTGCCCGGAAGACCGATCAAGCGCATGAACCTGTCCATAACAAATGCAGCTCTCGCCATATATCCCGAATCTTCAAGCAGAGAGAGCACGAAGAACATCATAAAGATGATGGGAATAAAGGTTGCCACTGTTTTTAATCCTATTTACCGCATATTAACCACAAAAAAATTGGCTTCATTTTCATAATTCTTCTCTCACAAGGCACTCAATTCATACTCATAGATAAATTATACTCCCGCCAATCAGGGAAATCATCAACCATCACCACTAGGTTAATACTTTCTAATGTTATAATTGCTCAGGTATTATTTGAATGTATCTTTTGCTATTCCTCTTTTGTGCCCATGGGTGGTATATACAATTGGATATAAATTTGCATCAGGTTTCTTGTTGAAAATTGACCCACCTAATATTATCCTTCTGTTAAACTACAGTAAGGGAAATTAAAGCTGATCAGCATGGAAGATCGGGAATTATAAAAAATCTATAATTTAAGGTATCAGCATGGGAGTGGTAAGAGCCATTATTGAACGCATGTTTCAAACTGCAGGGGATCATACACTGAAGCGGGCGCAGGTGGGACTTATCTATTCCGCAGTGCAGCTGAATAACCAGGCAATTGGTGTGGCCTATACCTTCCCCAAAGGAGAGCACTGCGGGCCTGAGATGCTTCACGGCAGAAAACCCCATGCAGGAAGAAAGGCTTCCGAGATCATCCCCTATCTGGGAGATAAGAACCTGGTTTTCTCTTCCCTGGCCCTGGCTACGGTGAATGCTTTGCTGGCAGGAAGAAACTTGCCCGAGGGCGTTACACCTGGGGATATTCTGGACAATCTGGATATCCGGAAGGAAGATCAGGTGTGCATGGTAGGCTGCTTTCTGCCGCTTATTACAGCTTTAGAGAAAAGGCAGATAAAGGTGGTTTCAGTGGATGATGTACCTAAGCCTTGTACCAAACCGCCTGAAGAAGTGGAGAAACTCCTGCCCGAAAGCCAGATCGCCATCATTACTGCCACGGCTATCATTAACAACACCATAGATAACCTTTTAGAGCTGGCCGATTCCTGCCGGGAAGTTGCTGTGCTGGGACCTTCCACACCACTATTGACAGAGGCTTTCTCCCAAACTACGGTCAGCTGTCTTTCCGGGATCAGAATTTTGGAACCTGAGAAGGTGCTGCAGATAATCGGCGAGGGAGGAGGATTTAGTGAGTTCAAGTATTATGTCTGGAAAGTGAATCTGAGACTCAGGAAAGACTAAACCGCCAGGTATGCGCCACCGGAACGTAATATTATCCACCGGGAATCAAGGAAGGAATAAGTAAAAAACTCTCACTTATCTTATTTTAAAGAAAGACACCGGCTATTTAAAAAGCAACGCCTTTTCCAGGAAAAAGCCTTCGAAAAAAGTAGGGGAGGATTTTATATAGAAAGTATATTTTTTAAAACGCATTTTAGCTTCCAGTACAAAGGAATTTCGGTATTTTAAAACAAAATTAGAAAAAACCCTTGACAAAATACCATTTTTATATAAAATTAATAATATTGATAACCATTATCAATAATAATTCCATCTAATGAAGAATATACTATGATAGTAGATACAGGGTGGCATAAAAGATTTAGAGGGCAAGGCTACAGATTAACCATTCCACGGGAAGCAATTCTTCACGTTTTAAGCAATACCGAAGAGCACCTAAGTGCAGAAGATATTTATATGGTCGTACATCAAAAATACCCGGCAATTGGATTAACTACAGTTTACAGAACTCTTGATATATTAGTTCAGATGGGGGTTGTTTTTAAGTTCGATTTTGGAGATGGTCGTTCACGGTATGAACTTACGGAACACTTTTCAAGGAAAAAACATCACCACCATTTAATTTGTACCATGTGCAGTCGGATTATTGATTACACCGATTTTATAGATGATGAGCTCGAGCTCCTTGATAGAACAAAAAAAACACTATCAAAAAAACACAATTTTCAGATCACCGGCCACATGATGCAGTTTTACGGTTTATGTGAAAAATGTAAAACATAATAAGTTAGCAAGGATTATGTTTTTTTGAAAATCGAATGAAAATGGTTTTCATTATTAAATTAAAACGGAGGTGATACTATGCCGTATGGTGATGGAACAGGTCCTGCTGGTATGGGGCCAATGACAGGAAGGGCACGTGGTTATTGTGCCGGGTATCCTGTGCCTGGGTATCTTAATCCAATCCCAGGAAGAGGCGTTGTTGGTTTTGGACGTGGACAGTATGAGGGAGGTGGCAGAGGATGGAGACACTGGTATTATGCCACTGGTCTACCAGGATGGGCGAGGGCTCAAATGGGCTATCCTGCCCGGGGTGCCGGAGGATATCCTGGTGCCGTCTATCCTTCCACTCCAGAAATAACTCCCCAGCAGGAGGCCGAAATGCTGAAAACACAGGCACAGGGTATGCAGGAGGAGATTAACTTAATAAATGAGCGAATTAATGAACTTGCAAAGCTGGCAGAAGATAAAGAAAAATCAAAATGAGGAATGTGTGGCGCCGCACATATCAATGAAAAGAATTTAGTGCAGCAGGTAAATCTTTATATTTCAAGGGATTTGGAATTCCAAACCCCACACAATTTAAATAAGAGGTTACTTTCATGAAAATAGCTATATCCACAGATGAAAACTATGTCTCGGCACATTTTGGTAGATGTCCTACCTTTACATTTTTAGTTATTGAAGACGGTAAATTAAAAATGAGAGAAACTATCAATAATCCCGGGCATCAGCCAGGTTACATCCCACAATTCCTCCATGAAAAAGGAGTTGAATGTATAGTAGCCGGAGGCATGGGGATGCGAGCAACAGGATTCTTTAATGAATTTGGAATAAAAACGATAGTTGGTGTTATCGGCAGTTTAGATGATGTAATAGATAAGATTATAAAAGGAACTCTTAAGGGTGGAGAGAGCCTGTGCAAGCCAGGTTCAGGTAAGGAGTATGGATTAGATAAGACGGAGTGTGATCATCATGATTCCAAAACTGATTCCAAAAGCGATTGATTACATGCAGAGAAGAATAATATTACTCCATTTATAAAGGGAGGAGGGGACATGAAAGTTTGTTTTTCTTCACAGGGGGACAATTTAGATTCTGAGATAGATTCACGATTTGGAAGATGCAAATATTTTATTGTTGCGGACACAAAGACAAAAAAATTCAGTTCGATTCAAAATCCTCATATATCTTCCGGGGGTGGAGCCGGAATTCAATCAGGGCAACTTGTAGCGGAACAGAAGGTAAAAGTAGTTTTAACCGGTAATATAGGCCCTAATGCCTTTCACACGCTCCAGGAAGCTAAAGTAGATGTGGTTACAGGTGTAACAGGTACGATCAGGGATGCGCTCGAAAAATACATTAAGGGAGAGCTTACTCCAAGTCAAGGCCCAAGTACAGATGCAAAATTTGGTATCCAAAAATAAGATACAAATGACGATGTGATGAGGCTTGAAAACACAGAAAAATCTTATTTTTAAAGAAAGGGGGATAATGTGCAATTCAGAGGCAGAACTGGATCATCCGGCCAGGGACAAGGACAAGGGAGGGGTGTGGATCGGGGGTTAGGGAGAGGGACAAGAGGCGGTACACGTCCTGGAGCTGGGCCAGGAGGAGACTGCGTTTGTCCAAATTGTGGTGAGCAGGTTTCTCATCAGGCAGGTGTACCTTGTTTTTCTGTGAAATGCCCGAAATGCGGCCAAAGTATGGCAAGGGCATAATCCTGATGTGGACAAGCCACATTCAAGATTACAAAGATATTTTCTTGCAAACTAAAGTTTGTGCCTGTTGGGCAAGAAAATCAGGATTAAGGTACTAAACAAAGATCAAATCCATTTGCTTTCTACAATATAATGGAATCGGAAACTCATTATGGTTATTTCAATTGCCAGTGGAAAGGGAGGCCCCGGTAAAACAGTTATTACAGGAGCTTTTGCTGCCCTGGCTGAAAATAAAGTAATGGTTGATTGTGATATCGATGCTGCAGATTTGCATCTGCTTCTTGATCCTAAAATAGAGGAAGCGCATTACCCGGGCCCTGGTGGGATAGAAGGAGGTGCGAGCTCATGGGGCAGTTTGCCTCATCCGGAATTAGTTTGAAAGGAAAAAAGCCATGCCGATTTATGACTTCAAGTGCCTGGAATGCGGGAGAGTATCGGAGATACTTCTTCGTGCGGCTGGTCAGGCAGCTCGCTGCCCTGAGTGTGGCAGTGACAATATGGAAAAACTTATTTCGGCATCTTACGTCATAAAGATGGGCACTAATGCTCCTGGCACTACCTGCTGCGGTCGAACCGAGCGCTGCAATACGCCACCCTGCTCCACAGGGGACGTATGCCGCAGAGATCAAAAGAGGTGACCGGGACATAATACCAATTTACTTTGGCTTCTGGTATTTAAGACGTTCTTAAAGCCTCTTCAAGTCAAGCCGAATTCAGGTCATCTTTGTCTTCGGCACTTAGGAAAGCAACCCCGAGAGTGCAGTGCTGAACTCCTTGAACGGCGGGCTAAGCATCGGGAGTAACATATGAGAATACCTGGATAAAAGAAGCGGAGGATAACCTATGGTGACTGAGGAGCAGATAAAGGAGAGTCTCAAGGCAGTAGTGGTACCTGCTGTCAAGCGGAGTATAGACGGGCTGAATCTATTCCGTGGGATATCTGTATCTGAGAGTATGGTTAAAATTATCCTGGCTTCGACAGGGTTAGGTAGTGAAACTCAGGACTGGATCAGGGCCAGGACCAAGGAAGTTATCGGCAAGCTGTTCGAAGTGAGAGGAGTAGATGTAGAGTTTACCGAGGTTAAGCCGGCAGAGCTGAACAGGGTCAGATACTGTATTGCAGTAATGAGTGGAAAAGGAGGTGTAGGAAAGTCACTGGTGGCCGGCCTTGCGGCAGTTGGGCTGAAGCGCCAGGGCTTTGAGGTTGGTATTCTCGATGCTGATATTACCGGCCCCAGCATTCCCAAGATGTTTGGCATAGGGCAACGTCCTGCAGTCAGCGAAAGCGGGATGCTACCGGTATCATCGAGCTCAGGAATTGAATTGATGTCCATCAACCTCCTTTTGCCCAGCGAGGATGATGCCGGTATCTGGCGTGGTCCTCTTATTGGCAAGGTAATCACACAGTTCTGGGAAGAAGTAGTCTGGGGTAAACTTGACTATCTGATTGTTGACCTGCCTCCAGGCACGGCTGATGCTCCGCTCACGGTAATGCAGACATTACCTATTTCGGGAGTAATTATCGTTTTTACACCTCAGGATTTAACCGCTATGGTAGTCAGGAAAGCAGTAAAGATGGCCCAGCAAATGGGTAAACCTGTCCTTGGTGTCGTCGAGAATATGAGCTATCTCTATGTAGCTGAGATAGATAAGAGGATAGAGCTCTTTGGCACAAGCCGGGGAGAGGAAATGGCCCGTGCTGCCAATGCTCCACTCCTTGGTCAGTTACCCATAGAACCTAAAATTGCCAAACTCTGTGATGAGGGGAATATTGAGCGTTACGATGGTAAGATTGTAAAAAGCCTTGCCAGTTCTCTTTCTCGAGCATTAACAGTTAAGGTAAGTTAGAACTGGAGAAAATACTATGCCTACATCCTGGGAGAAGTTTGAAGAGCTTATCAAAGCCGAGATGAGGAAGCTTTATTCCGAGGTAACTATTGACCATGCGATGAATCCGAGAAATGTAGGCGACATGGAGGATGCCGATGGCTTTGCCAGCGTGACCGGCCCCTGTGGCGATACCATGAAAATTTGGCTCAAAGTAAGCAATGGTACCATTGCCAGGGCCACTTTCTTCACCGATGGCTGTGGCACCTCCATTGCCTCAGGCAGCATGGTTGCCGAGATGGCCAGGGGGAAGAATGTCTGTGAGGCACAGAAGATTAGCCAGCAGAATGTCCTGGATGCTCTAGGCGGGCTGCCCGAGGGTAGTGAGCACTGTGCCCTTCTCGCGTCAAACACGCTAAAGGAAGCGGCAAATAACTACCTGGCGATGAAGAATGAGCCATGGAAGAGAGCTTATCGAAAATACTGAGTTTTTAAAGAGAGACAAATATGACCATACTGTACGTTTCGGAGGAAGGGGAAGGTCTAATGCATACAACGATTTAAAAGCCGATTGAAAATATTTTATGCTGTTTCGAGCCCGGAAAAAAAATGAAGAGAGATTTCAAATATATTTACGGCCCTGTTTCCTCCTGGCGATTGGGCGGCTCCCTTGGCATTGATCCAATTTCCCAGGCTATAAAAATATGTACATTTAATTGTATTTACTGTCAGATAGGCAGTACAGGGCATTTTACCGATAGGAGAGAGGAATTCATCCCTGTTTCACGAATTATTCAGGAGATGAGTTTCCTCCCTGTCCTGACATTGGACTATATGACCTTTTCGGGATCAGGGGAGCCGACACTGGCCAAAAATCTTGGAAAAATGATAAGGGCTGTCAGGGAAATTAGGGAGGAAAAGGTTGCGGTTATAACGAACTCTTCATTGATGAACAGGGAGGATGTTTGGGAGGATCTAGCCATCGCCGACCTGATTGTTGCAAAGCTCGATGCCTGTTCAGAAGATTTATTTAAAAAAATAAATCAACCCATGAAAACAACCCAGTTTGAAACAATTGTGAATGGGTTAAAAGATTTTAAGAGCAACTTTACCGGAAAAATGGCATTACAAATTATGTTTATAAATCACAATAAAGAATATGCTCGAGAGATAGCTCAAATAGCAATGGAGATTAATCCTGATGAAGTGCAAATTAATACTCCTTTGAGACAGTGCGGGGTTAATCCTCTATCAAGGGATGATTTAAAAGAGATTCAGGAATATTTTGATAATCAGAATGTTATTTCTGTCTATGAAGTCAGAAAGAAAACGGTAAAATCTCTGAGCGGCGGTGATACGTTAAAAAGGAGAGGAAAAACATAGAAAAAAGGTAGCCGGATAACGGTAGTTTCAAATGGGACGAATGAAAAAGATTATAATCATTCTTTTCGCTGTTTTGATTATGTCGAAAGCCTATGCGAGAGATATAACCATTACGGTTGTTTACAACAATGTAGCGTACAATAAAGAGTAAAAGACCACCTGCTTTGCAGGTGGTCTTTTACTATATGTAAAATTATTACTTAGAAGGAAAAGTTATATAATTTGGAAGGGTATATTGATGAGACGGGCTCTTTCTACCACGTGCCCCTGAAAGACGCCTCACAACTCGTCGAAGTCTTCAGAAGGAGAGTGATAAAGCTTTTTGTCGAAAAAGATCTATTGCAAAAAAGCTTTGCTCTAAAGCTCCTGGCCTG
>JAUVYC010000203.1 GCA_030603285.1 Spirochaetota bacterium | reverse complement strand
TTTATAAGCAACAGAACCTTTTCTCTTCATTACAAGAAACAGTAAAGAGCTGATAACAAATCCTGTACCGAACAATGCTATGATCACAATACGGAAAATCAATACTATGGATTGGGTGGCCGGGTCATTCCATTCATAGCCTGCAAGAAGGGGCGGGCCACCGATAACAACGGCGAGGCCTCCAAATATAAAAAACAGGATAGAAAACAAACTGTACGCCCTCATAAAAAAGATAAAAGATAATTTCATTTTAATATACCCCTAATGCGGACAAGCCGCATTCACGATTATCAGGATTAAGGTACTAATGTGGACAAGCCACATTTTAGATTATCAGGATTAAGGCACTATTCTTCTCGCTCTACATACCTCTCAACCTCTGTGATAGCCCTTTCACTTCCAACCATAACAACTATATCTCCTTCTTCAAAAACATCATCAGGTGACGGAAAGTCAATATATTTTTCAATAAATACATTCTCCCCATTCTCTGTTACCTGAGGAATTTTCTTTTTTATTCCAACAATATTTATTCCGAATCTCGATCTTAGATTCATTTCCCTGATTGTTTTGCCAATAAAACTTTCAGCAATAGCGATCTCTGCTATTGTATGTTCTGCAGAGACATCCAGATGATGTAGTATGTGAGTAGAGCTCAGCCTGCGCGCAAACCGCATTCCCATTTCTTCTTCAGGCGAAATAATTTCATCAACACCTATCAGTGAAAGAATCTGCCTGTGGGCCTGGGAATTTGCACGCGCAATGATTTTAGGAACTTCGAGTTTCTTTAGAAGCAGTGCTGTTAAGATACTTGACTCCATATCATCTCCTATTGCGATTATTGCGCAATCGACCCGTTCTATATCTATCGCGATGAGTGCTTCCTCTTTTGTGCTGTCAAAGACAACAGCTTCAGTTACATCATTCTTTATAGCCTCTACATCTTTATCTATTTTGTCGACTGCTATAACCTCCATGCCTTCTTTCATCAGGTTTTTAGCAACAGATACTCCAAAAACCCCAAGGCCAAAAACAGCATATTGTTTCATAACACTTACTCCCCTGATGTGGATAAACCACATTCAAGATTAAAAAGATTTTCTTGCCTATTGGGCAATAAAATCAGTATTAAGGTAATAACCCCCATTTCTCACAAATTGTTTTAAACACACAGAATGGGGGGTTTTAGCGCTTTTCTCACTGTAGACTTCATTCGATGCATGACACTGTAATGTATTAACATACTAATAATTAACTTTACTGTTACTCTATTTGTGAGAAAACCGCACTAACCTACCATGACCCTCTCTTCCGGGTAGGTTACAAGTCTTGTACTCGGTACATTCTTTATTGCCAGAACCATTGTTAGCGGGCCTAATCTCCCTACAAACATACATATCATTACAATAACTTTACCAACACCGCTCAAATATGGCGTAATTCCCGTTGATAGACCTACTGTCCCGAAAGCAGAGACTGTTTCAAAATATATCTGGATAAATGAAAACTTTTCTGAAAAACCAAGCAGTAATGTTCCTGTAATTACCAGTCCGATTGCACTCACAAGGATCGCAATCGCTCTATTCACTACATGGTACGGTATTCTTCTTTTATAAATGGTATTGAATCTCTGGTCTCTTAAAATAGTAATAATCGACAATATAAGGATGAAAAAGGTGGTGGTTTTTATTCCACCGCCTGTTGAACCTGGAGATGCGCCAATAAACATTAAGATACTCATAATAAATAAAGTTCTCGGATTAAGAGCAGAAATATCTACAGTATTAAACCCCGCTGTGCGTGTTGTTACCGATTGAAAAAGAGATGCTAATAATCTTTCATGGTGAATAAAATCCAAAAAGACAGAATCCCGTTCTATAAAATAAATATTAACCGCACCAAAAAGTACAAGAAAGAAGGTTGTTAGAAGTACAATCCTTGTCTGGACTGTTATCCTCTCTTTTTTCCCTCTTATGGCCTTTCTGAAAAGATTTAACAGCACTGTAAACCCAATTCCACCGGACAATATTAAAAATATGAGCACAAAGTTCGCCCAAATACTGGATCTGGCCCCTATAAAACTGTCTGAATAAAGAGAAAATCCTGCGTTGCAGAAAGCGGAAACTGAATGAAATAACGAGTAAAAAACCCCCTTCCATTTGTTGATTGATACCTGTGAAAAGTACGGATAAAAAAGCAATAGGCCTATTGCCTCAATCGTAAAAGTAATTAATACGATAGATTTTATAATTGTATAGAGGTTTTTCACATTTGCTTCATCAAGAAGCGCAGCTGTTGAAAAGCGGCCGTATATACTCATCTGACTCCCGAGCGACACCTGTATAAATGCTGCAATTGTCATTATACCGAGCCCACCTGCCTGTACAAGGAGTAAGAGCAAAATCTGCCCTATCAACGAAAATGCAGTTCCGGTATCAACTACAATGAGGCCGGTAACGCATACTGCTGAAGTAGAAGTAAACAACGCATCGATGTAACGCATCGTACCACCATCAGAACGTGAATATGGTAGATAAAGGAGGAATGATCCAATAAGGATGATAGTTGCAAAGCTCATGATAATAAGCTGTGCAGGACTAACCTTAAAGCCTTTCCAGATATCTCTTAACCGGCTCAATTTGGAAATAAAATTAACAAAAAGGATAATCTCAACTGTTCCTAAAAAGAGTTTAGAGTAAAGAAAAAGAAATTGATTGGATGCAGAAACAGCTCGAAACCTGTTGTAAATAAAGAAGAGAATAATAAGGGAAATATACTGATTCCAGTATCTGCGGAAATAAGACTTAGGGCGTGAATAGAGCAAAAACTGAATAATCAGCTCAAGGATATAGAGAATAATTAATATTCTTCCTACTTCATACACAAAAGGCCTTAAAGTATAACTGAGCTCAAATAAGACCCAGATAAATATATCAAGCTCCACGAAGAGGATAAAAAGGTCAAAATAACCTGATAGCTTTTCCCTGTTATTATATCTCATAGGCTACTGGCTTTTTCTTTGCATTTGTCAGAACCGTACATCCATCTTTTTTAATAACTATATCATCTTCAATTCGCACGCCATATAACCCAGGAAGATATATCCCCGGTTCAACAGTAAGCACTATATTTTCGGTAAACTGCTTATTAAAATCAACTCCCGGATAACTGTCATCATGGACATCCAGTCCAATGCTGTGTCCAAGATTATGGATAAACCTGTCCTTATAATTTTTATGGCTGTTGATAAACTTTCTTACTTCATTTTCTACATAATCTGTGCTTGTATCGGCTCTTATCAATTCGAAAGCGATGTTTTGCGCCCTGCAAACAGTATGGTAGAGATCAAGCATGTCTTTTCCCGGCTTTCCGGTGAGATATGTTCTTGTTATATCAGAGGAATACCCCATATACCCTGCGCCAAAATCTACCAGTACAACATCTCCGTTAACCAGTGGAACATCGGCCCCGCTGTAGTGAGGCATACTCGTATTTTTCGCAAAGGCAACAATAGTCTTAAAGGCTATGTTATGGGCTCCCTTTTTCTTCATACAAAAATCAATTTCCGCACTCAGTTCAAGTTCCGTAATTCCTTCCTTTAAAATTCCCGGTATACTATCTGCTACTTCACTCACTATAGCGCATGCCTTACCAATTCTATCGATCTCATCCTGAGACTTTATCATTCGCGCCAGCCTGAAAGCTTTCCCTACATCAATCCATTCCGCTTCATCAAATAACTCCCTTAGATGGAGATAAAATGAATAGGTAATAACATTATAACAAATTCCTATCTTTTTATATTTTGATAGAACCTTTTTTAAGTTCTCATTCCTCTCCTTTTCATCTTTATATACAACTATTTCAGCATATCCTTCGCCAGAACGTGCAGCTTCCTCTTCCAGCCTTGTAGTAAAAATGAACATTCTACCGTCTTTTTCACAGAGGACACCGCAGTTTTCAAAAACTCCTCCTGACAGTTCCGTGAGGTAAAAAAAATTCTTGTCTACCCTGTCACTGTTAAAAATTAAAATAGCTTCGGGATTCTGAGATTCTGATATATAGCTGAAAATGGCGTTGATTCTCTTTTTTAATTTTTCCAAAAACTCTTCCTGTGATGCTGTAGGGATACAGATACCAATCAAATATACACTTTATTATTTTTCAATGCAATATTATCCTGAAAATTGTGTATCCAGTCAGCGTGTATTTGTGATTAACAAATTTTATTGTATTAAAAATGGGTAGTGTATCCAATTCTGAGCAGTCTAATCATCCTGTTGATTGAAGGTGAATACTTAAACTCAAGAGCGAGGGAAATTACGTCTACGATATGGAAGGCAAAAGAGAAGTTGTAATAATTTTCAGGCCACCTATTTTCTGAAAAATGTATGTTCTCTATCTCTCCTTTTATTCCGAACGCAGGACTTAGCTCTAAATCCGTTCCTATAAAGAGGGTAAGATTTTCAGGTCTTGAAAAATTAAGTGGAATTATGGGGTAACGCAATCCGAATGTAACACTCTGTTCATTTCCAAAAAGAAAATATGTCTGTGATGCCACTATGTAAATTCCATTTACTGTAATACTATCAACCTTATTAATATCCCCTTTCATGAAATAGGAATATCCTATCGCAATCGGGGGGAGAAAGGTACTTCCATCCGACACAAGAAACCGTGCCAGTACTCCAGGCTGGTTCCAATTTACTTCTTCACTTCCAATCATCTGACCTATATCAAAATAAACACCTAAAAATGCATAATCAGCGATTGCAAGTACCGCACTGCCAAGGATGCCTCCTCTATCATACATGGAAAAATCAAACTGAAGGTCACCTTTATAGGATATGTAGGTTTTGGGTGTATCAATTACGTTCAGATCATAAGGGCCGGAGAAAAGAAAAACAGGGAACATAAAAAAGACAATATACAAGAGGAACAAACACATTAAAATCTTTTTATGGCTCATATTCTACCCCAGAATGTTTTTCTTTTAATATCGGATGAATAAAAATCTACTTAACCCTACAGCGATATTATCGCTGTAGGGTCAATGCACCCCAATTAAAAAACATCCTGTTCTGTGGGTAAAATCGTAGGCGGATCCTATCCCTTCGGGAGAGAGCCGCAACCTAAGTACAGACGCAATCAATATTTTATAAATCTCTTAAATATTCTTTCGAGAGAATTTCCAAAAATCTATCACCCCCCTTGATTCTTTCCAAT
>JAUVYC010000137.1 GCA_030603285.1 Spirochaetota bacterium | reverse complement strand
CATTACGGATGCTGAGGGTGTAATGGAAAAGTTCGGTTTTTTATTTCCCGGCCAGGGGTCTCAGAAACCGGGTATGGGAAAAGAATTTTATAACAGGTATGAAACAGCCAGAGATATATTTAACAGGGCTGAGAAAGTTTTGACAGACTGCTCAATTAAATCTCTCTGTTTTGAAGCTGATGATCAGGAATTGAAAAAAACTGAAAATACCCAGCCTGCTCTTTATGCTGCATCCTATGCGGTTTTCCGGGTATTAATGGAATCAGGATATACAGGGGATGTTTTTGTAGGGCACTCGCTTGGTGAGTATACGGCAATTACTGCTTCAGGGTACATTGATTTTGAAGATGGTCTCAGGGTTGTGCGGAAAAGGGGAATATTGATGAGGGATTGTGATCCGGACGGAAAAGGTGGTATGGCAGCAATTTTGGGCCTTCAAAAAGATGTGGTCCAGGAAGTATGTGATCAAATCCAGGATGTGTCTCCCGCCAATTTTAACAGCCCCGCTCAGATAGTAATTTCAGGTTTAAAAGAGAAGGTAAAAGAGGCAATGTCGAAACTGCAATCTTTAGGGGCAAAAAGAACAATCATGCTCAATGTGGGTGGGCCTTTCCATTCATCCTTTATGAAGGATGCGGCGGGTGAGATGGAAAAGGAACTGGCAGCTGTCACATGGAAAAAAGGGGACGGTAAAATTATATCCAATGCAACTGCTGAGATAACGGATGAACCTGAAACAATAAAGCGAAATCTTGTAAAACAGCTTTTTAATCCAGTATTATGGAGCTCATCGTGTAAGAGATTTGTGGATATGGGATATGTAAAATACATTGAATCAGGTCCAGGCAATGTATTAAAAGGCCTTTTCCGCAGTATATCAAGAGATGTTCAGGTTTTTTCTGTTGAAAAACCGGAAGACATGAATACCATAGAGGGATGAAAAAGAGGAAAGGGCATGGAATTTAAATTTGAAGGGAAAGTTGCATTTATAACCGGTGGAGCTCAGGGTATAGGGAAAGAGATAGCAGGGGTTTTTGCAACCCACGGGGCAAGTTTAATAATCGGCGACATAAATGAGGCGCTTCTTGCAAGTACTGTGGCTGAGTTAAGGCAGCTTAGTGCTCAGATTGAGGGATATGTACTCGATGTAAGTAATCTGAAATCATGTGAAAAAACAGCAAAAAAAGCAATTGACAAATACGGGCATATTGATATACTCGTGAACAATGCAGGTATAACCAGGGATAACCTGCTTTTAAGGATGTCAGAAGAAGATTTTGACAGGGTAATCAGGATAAATCTGAAAGGTACATTCAATTGTACAAAAATTATATCCCGAATTATGATGAAACAGCGGTATGGGAGGATAATTAATATTGCCTCTATAATAGGTATTATTGGAAACGCAGGGCAGGTAAATTATGCTGCAAGTAAGGCAGGAATTATAGGCGTTACAAAGTCTGTTGCAAAAGAGATTGGATCACGAAATGTAACTGTTAATGCAATTGCACCCGGATATATTCAGACTGAAATGACGGCTGTATTACCGGATGAAGTAAAATCAAAAATGTTAGAATCTATTCCTTTGAAACGGGAAGGAAAGCCTTCTGATGTGGCTCATGCTGCTCTTTTTCTTGCTTCTGATTATTCTTCATATATTACAGGGCAGGTCCTGGTCGTAGATGGCGGCATGGTTATGTAAATATATTTTTTGGGGAATACCCATAAAGCTGGATGGTTTGTAAGAAAACAAAAAATAGAAAAAATGAAGGGGGTTAAATAATCCATGGATATTTTTGAAAAGATTAAAGAGATTATTGTTGAGCGGTTAAGCGTTAATGAAAAAGATGTTTTGAAAGAGGCATCATTTATTGATGATCTTGGTGCTGATTCTCTGGATACAGTTGAACTCGTAATGGCCCTTGAAGAAGAGTTTGGTCTTGAAATTCCGGATGAAGAAGCAGAAAAGATTGCAACTGTCGGCGATGCAGTAAAGTACATTGAAAACCATAAGTAGGAAGTGCTCTTGGATATGAAAAGAAGAAAAGTAGTCATAACAGGGATGGGGGCATTGACCCCCATTGGTAAAGGAGTAAAGAATTTCTGGCAGAACCTAATTAATGGGAAGTCGGGGGTTTCTTCAATTACTTTGTTTAACCCTGAAGGTTGGGAAACAAGGATAGCCGGTGAGGTGAATGACTTCGATCCTCTTGATTATATGGATAAACAGGAGGCCAGAAGAAACGACCGATTTACCCAGTTTATTCTTGCTGCCAGTGAGGAAGCAGTCAAGGATTCAGGGTTAGTTCTGGAAAAGATTGATAAATACAGAGCCGGGCTTATCATTGGCTCTGGAATCGGCGGGTTGCAAACATTGATGGATCAACATGAAATTCTTTTGTCAAAGGGTCCTAAGAGGGTAAGTCCGTTTCTGATACCGAATATGATCGTAAATATGGCCAGCGGTTTAGTATCAATTAAGTATAACTTGAGGGGCCCGAATATGTGTGTTGTCAGTGCATGTGCTTCTGCTAACCATTCGATAGGGGAGGCGTTTAGATATATTGAGAGAGGCGATGCTGATATAATGCTATGCGGTGGTACAGAAGCACCGATTGTTCCACTCGGTATTGCAGGCTTCATTAATATGAAAGCTCTTTCTACAAGAAATGATAAACCTGAGAAGGCCTCCAGGCCTTTCGATAAAGACAGAGACGGTTTTGTTATTAGTGAAGGTGCTGCAACTATTGTGCTGGAGAGTGAAGACAATGCACTGGCGCGGGGGGCAAGGATATATGCCAGTCTCGTGGGATACGGGGTGACTGCGGATGCCTTCCATATTGCCGCGCCATTACCATCCGGAGAAAGTGCACAGAAGTGTATGGAGAATGCACTGATTGATGCAGGGCTTTCTGTAAACGAAATTGATTATATTAATGCACATGGTACTTCAACCCCTGTGGGAGACAGGGCCGAAGTGAATGCGATTAAAAATCTTTTTAAAGACAATGCGTATAAACTAAAAATCAGCTCAAACAAATCTATGATTGGGCATTTATTAGGTGCAGCAGGAGGGGCTGAAACCATTGCAACTATTTTAACTATTAATGATGGTATTATCCCGCCAACGATAAACCTCGATAATACGGAATTTGATCTGGACTTTGTGCCTCATAAAAGCATAAACTCAGAGGTAAATGCTGCTCTGAATAATTCTTTCGGCTTTGGAGGGCACAACGCATCATTAGTAATTACAAAATATGAAAAGAAGTAATAAAGTTATTTCCAGGAAAAGAAGAGAAAAGCTTATTGAGTTTCAGAAAAGTATAGGTATACGCTTCAAAACCCTTGAGCTCCTGAATACTGCTTTGTCTCATAAATCCTATGTAAATGAAACAGATGAGGATCTGGAAGATAATGAAAAACTTGAATTTCTGGGAGATGCTTTTCTTGGGCTCATCATAAGTGATTGTTTATATAACCAGAACCTGTACTTCAAAGAAGGATCACTCGCCCGAATCAAATCATACGTAGTCAGTGAAACAACTCTCCACGGGATAGGGCAGGAGATTAATATCAAGGATTATTTATTAATCGGGAAGGGTGAGGAAAAAACCGGAGGCAGATACAGGAGGGCGCTTATAAGTGATAGTGTTGAAGCACTTTTAGGGGCTTATTATCTTGATAATGGCCACAAACAGGCCCGAAAGCTGGTAGAAAAGCTTTTTTACAAAGAGATTATTAAAGTCGAAAATAACCGCCATGAGAAGGATTATAAATCGATTCTTCAGGAATTATCGCAGAAAAGGTTTAACATGGTACCGGAGTACCATGTTATAAATACCGAAGGGCCGGACCATAAAAGAAGATTTTTTGTGAATGTCACCGTGAAAAAAGAGATATATGGTCCCGGAATTGGTGAAAGTAAAAAGCAGGCTGAGCAACATGCTGCGCGTATAGCTATGCATGGTTTAAAAAAATGGAAACGTCTAAGAGATCATACCATTGAAGAAATAAAAGGAATTAAACTAAAAAACGAGGTAAAAATAAAAAAGTTTGCTAGAGATGGTAAAAGGTCAAAAGATAGCAGTAAGGATGCTTAAACAAGAAATCCGGAAAGAAAACCTTCCTGCAGCTCTCCTCTTTCACGGTCCAGAGGGATGTGGAAAATTTCTTACTTCATTAGAATTGGCACGGGTGGTTAACTGTAGAGATACAGGATCTTCCGATTGTACATGTTCTTCCTGTGTGGGTGTTTCCAGACTCATGTCCAGAAATATATTTCTAATCTGTAAGTCAAACCTGAAAAATACCTTTGATTTATGGCAGAGATTTGGGATAAAATCAGAATCTCTTTCCTGGTTTTATCGTGATCTGCAGAGACTGGCACTCAGTATCTATGATGAAGAACGCTACAATCGGGATCTTGCAAATCTTGAAGAATTTTTAAGGTCGCCATATGAAATTATAGATAATTTTCAGAAAGCCATAGAATGTGCTTATACGATACTTGACTCTCGAAAAGGGCAATTGATTTCAATTAACAGGATAAGAGAAATCCAGAGGTACCTGTGGTTAAAATCCAGTGAAGGGAATTACAAGGTTGTAATTATTGATGGGGCTGAAAATATGAATGAAGAAGCTTCCAATAGCTTTCTGAAAATATCAGAGGATACTCCTCCCGAGTCAATCATTATTATTACTACAGTGAACAAAGATTTGTTAAAAGAAACAATTCGATCGAGATTCAGAACCTACCGTTTTGTCCTGCTTTCAGATGAGGTTAAACGGGAGGTATTCAGTGAACATTTTGGAGTGAATCAAGAATATGATATGAAAATTGAAAAGCATGATCTTGATACAATGAAGAATTATAAAAAACGCTTAAAGGATCAAAACCTTCACTTAAAAGGTCTTACTGAAATTATAAATGAAATAATTACCAGAAATCATATTATCTCTTTTTTAGATTATACAATGGATTCCTTAAAGGAGAATATTGGTTCTGCGGATACATGGAATATGGATAAAATTTATGAAATTGAAGGCATTATGAAAACAGTTTCTTTTATAAAGAAGGCTATTTTGTATAATAATGTTAATCAGGAAATAGCTTTCACGAATTTTATGTTGAATACTTTTAGCAGTCATTTAAAATAAATTGTTAATTAAAATTGAATAGGCGCTTAATACTGATTTTCTTGCCCAATAGGCAAGGAAATTCTAGAAATCAAGAATGCGGCTTATACGCGTTAGGTTATTAAAATGCAGTATTCAGGTTTTATACAGAAGGTATTTCAGAAACTCGAAAAACTTGACCATAATAAGATTAAGGATATAATGGTAGAGCTCTCTACTGAAAAGGAGCTTTATAAATTGGTATTTGATTCCATGATTGAAGGTGTGATTGTCACAAATAAAGATAATAAAGTGATATTAATCAACAAGGCAATGGAGGATTTTATCTCAATTTCTGAAAAGAGGATACATTTCCAGGAATTGGAGTATTGTAATTTTGACCCGGAAATAAATGAGTTTTTAGAACTTGCTATCGCGGAAAACCGGAAATTACTGGAAAAGGAAGTTCACCTGCATAGAACCGATAAAACCTTTACCCTGAGTATCTTACCTCTTCTCACCAATAATGAATCTGTAGGACATGTCATTATCATGGTTGATATCACAGAGAAAAAGATGAGAGAATTCCAGTTAAGGCAGGCTGAGAGTCTTGCGGCATTAACAACACTTTCTGCGGGAGTGGCGCATGAAATTAAAAATCCATTGACATCAATAGATATCCATATACAGCTCTTAAACCGCGAGATCCAGAAGTTCAAACCCGATAAAGTAAAAAATGTAAAAAATCTCCTTGCTATTGTAAAAGAAGAAATTGACAGACTCAATTCAATTGTACAGGATTTTCTCTTTGCAGTGCGTCCAATGAGTATGAATCTAAGCAGAGAGAATGTTAATGATATTTTGAAGGACATGATAGATTTTCTTAAGTATGAGCTTGAGGAAGCAGATATAAAGGTCATGCTTGATCTTGATGAAAAGATTCCAACTGTTTTAGTAGACTCAAAATATTTAAAACAGGCACTTTTAAATATTATAAAAAATTCTGTAGAAGCAATCAAAGACGGAGGAGAAATCCGTATAAAAACCGAAGGAGAATCCGACGGTGATGTGATCATTGATATTATGGATACAGGTGAGGGAATACCCGAAAGTATAATGGGTAAAATATTTGAACCTTATTTTACCACAAGAAAATCCGGAACAGGACTTGGGCTTGTTATTGTCTATAAAATTATTAAAGAGCTCGGAGGGGACATAAAAATTAACAGTAAAGAAGGTGGAGGAACGATTTTCAGTGTGAAACTTCCTGTTTTTGAAAAAAAGAAAAAGTTGTTAACATACGAGGAGACCGATGAAGGCCAGGTTGTTAATAGTTGACGATGAGAAACACATCAGGGAGGGGCTGGAAAAAGCTCTGACACTTGATGGTTATGATGTGGAGCTTGCCTTTGATGGGACAGATGCGCTTGCGAAGATTGAAGAAGGAGACCTCGATCTCGTCATTACGGATCTTAAAATGCCCAATCTTTCTGGCGAAGAATTGATGAAAGAAGCGCTTGAAAGGAATCCGTACCTCCCAGTTATTATTTTAACAGGACATGGAACCATAGAGAATGCGGTTGAGGCGATGAGAAATGGAGCCTATGATTTTATTACAAAACCGCTAAACATAGACAAGTTGTCGCTAATTGTAAACCGGGCTCTTGAAAACTCATCCCTGAAACGTCAAAACCGGGAATTATTAAATCAATTAAAGAAAAAATATTCCTTTGAAAATATTATTGGCAAAAGTACGGCAATGAAGAAGATGTTTGAAACCATTGAACTTGTTGCGCCCTCACGTGCTAATGTTCTTATTTATGGTGAAAGCGGGACAGGGAAGGAAATGATCGCAGATGCCATACATCATAATAGTCCGAGAAGAGACAAGCCATATGTAAGGGTCCATTGTGCGGCACTTCCCGAAACCCTGCTCGAAAGTGAATTGCTTGGACACGAAAAGGGAGCGTTTACCGGTGCAATATCCAGGAAAAGAGGAAGATTTGAGCTTGCGAATACCGGCACGATATTTCTTGATGAGATTGGGGAAATCAGCCCTCAAACACAGGTTAAACTATTGAGGGTGGTACAGGAGAGGGAGTTTGAAAGGGTTGGAGGGGAGGAGCC
>JAUVYC010000165.1 GCA_030603285.1 Spirochaetota bacterium | reverse complement strand
TGCAATAAGTGGTAGCGGTAAAAGTAGAGTAATAGCAAGCACTAGGGGGAATATAATTATCCCCGGAACAGACGGCTTGAAAATAGGCTTGAATCTTTACCGTTCAATCTCATGAATATATTGAGTATGAAAAAACCTTTTTATATGGTGTTTAATATTTAGGAAGGGATTGATGATACAACAGTAAAAAAGTTATTACATAGAGTAAAAATAATGAGGCATTAAAATGAAGATCAGAACGTTTGTTATAATCTTAATTCTTGTTTTAGCTGTATTGATTATTATTGGTGGCTGTGCAACAACTTCCAAGACAAAAGAAGAAAGAGAAGGTGTAAATCGGGGGTGTTGAATCTCAAATTATTCCAATCAGAATACCATTGAACCTCTCAAAATAATCCAGTACGGTACCTTATATATACATAGGTTCTAAAAATTTGACGTGAAATTCGTCTGCTATAGGTGATGTCTTCTTCCACGATGAAATTACTATCCTCAGCAAAGCTTTTCCGGAGGCATTGATACCAAATAATAAAAAGGATAAAGAAGACCACCAATGCGGAGGGAATAATCTGCTTCTTGTTATCAATATAGTTTACAGATTGAGATTTCCCAGAGGCAGAACGCGGTGCAGGCGGCGTAAAATACCCCGAACACTCCCTTCAACCTCAATCAAGTCGTGCTCGTCCGGCCTCTGACGAATATCTCCGAATCGACCATCGGTGTTGTAGGATTCATCAGCTTCCGGGAAAAACCCGGGTACCGCTATGTACTCCACTACGCGGATACCCTCGTGTTCAAAGTACTGCCCGATATGTTTCAGCATGGGCTCCGCCTCGTTGTAGCCGGTATGCCCGCCCCCATAGGTACAGAAAGGAGCAGCCGCCACACCGGGTATTTCCGGTGCCGAAGGTATAAGTTCGACTCCCTCCCGTCTCCTGTTTTTATGTAAGAAAGTGAGAACCAGCTTGGGCGATAAGTTCTCATAGACAGGGGCTCCGAGAAAGATCAGATTGTAGTCGAGGTATTCAACCTCTATCTTTTTTTTTTGAATGCGGGATATTGACACATCCATCCCGGCCTTCTTCAAAGTATCGTGAATACGCCGCGCTACTTTTTCCGTATTTCCATTCTTGGTCCAAAACAGGACGAGTGCTTTTCCTTCAGGCATCATTCACTCCTTCGTTTCAATAAATATTTATGTCCTTAATGCTTTACAGCACTATAAAAGTTTGTTCCCTTGTTGTAAAACCAGTAATTCTGAATGTCAATTGAATTTCCCATATAGATGAAAAATTAAGTTTTTAAAACAAATGACTTCTATCTTTCCAGGATGTTCGGCCTGATAAACTCAATTCCCTCTACCTGGATTTTGAGTGTTGGAAACAGTACAGGTTTTGTTATAAAAACAAATCCTTCTTTTTGAGCGATGAATCCGTCCTCGGATTTAGTCCCGCTTATTGATGGGTTCCAGCAGAAACACTGATTATCCTGCACCTGTTCGGTACTCTCTGCATTACATATAGAATCACGGATATCATAGCCCATTGCGCCACCCTGATGATGCAGTTTCCACTCACCCTTATAACCGAGTTCCTCATAAAGTTCTTTTGCCTTGTTAAAAATATTACCTGTTTTTTCGCCGGGGCGTGTTGCCGCTATCATGGCACATTCGATAAAGACGTTGTCCTCGTACTGTTTTCTGTGCTTTGCGGAGAGCTTCCCAAAATTCAGGAGTCGGGTTATCGTTGTATTGAGTCCCCATTTTCGAGACATCACACAGAGCATCACGTATTTCTCGATCTTTCGTTCCGTTGGTATGGGATGTCTATACTTATAAACACGGTCATCGGCTGCCGCCTGGAACCCCACTTGATCGATTCTGTCTTTCCATAACAGTCTCGTCAACTCTCCAGTGATCCCGGCCTCAGTATCACCGGGATTCACTTTTTGTAAAACAGACTCGACTGCTACTGATGTTTTTTTTCCCAACCACAAATAACGCTCTATCTCAGGAGGTGTGAGTGAATATCGAAGGTAGTTGATATCATCTCTGATAAAGCGCATGCCCTCAAGGGGTATGTCGCATCCGATCTCTTTTATCGGCACCACCTTTTTAATACATTCCAGTTCGCTGCCCTCATACCACTCGTAATCGAGAAGAGAAAAACCCAGATTTTCAAGCCCCTCCTCCTCCATGTTTCTATCTCTCTCTATCCTGTTCGCCACGCAAAACTTCTCTTTATCGGTTACGAGCAGGGAACTGAAACCGATGTCTGTAGAAATAGCAACCATATTCATACCTCCTGCAGTAAACCAGCTGTAGTTTGGTTGCCGTTTTAAAAGAATCCCTTTTAAACCCATGGAGTCCATTAAAGAACGAAGCCTTGTTTCTTTTATTGCAATTTCTTCTCTTCTATCCACTTTGTGCCCCCTGATAATTATTTTTCTGTTTATGAGTTGCTTATCCCTTAACAGCTCCTGCTGTTAACCCTTTTACGATAGCTCTTTGAGCAATCGAAAATAATATTATACCCGGTAAGGCTGTGATAATGGCTGTCGCAGCTATAGAATCCCACTGGACGAGCTCATCACCCACGAAATAATGAGCGCCTACCGTTATGGGTTGTACTGCCCGGGTGTTTGAAAATATGATGCCGTATAGAAATTCGTTCCACGTCCAGAGAAAGGTTATTATAGCCACAGAAGCTATCCCAACAGCGGAAACGGGAATCACGATCTTTAAAAAAGCGCTGGTTCTTGTACAGCCGTCCACAATAGCCGAATCTATCAGCTCCCGTGGGAATTTATCGAAGAATGATTTAAGCATCCATATAGCAAAGGGATACCACAAAAAAGTGTTGACAATCATTAAACAGGCATATGTATTAATCAGGCGAAGAACACTCATGATAATATAGAACGGAACCAGCAAGGATATGGGTGGAATTATCCGGGTGGCAATAAAGATGAGAAGCACTGTCTTTGAACCCCTAAACTTATATTGACTCAAACCAAAGGCTGTAAAAAGCCCGCCGATCATAACAATAGTTGTGGTTCCGATGGCGATGATCAGTGAGTTTAAAAGGTGTCTTGCTATTGGACTTCTGAAAAGCACCTCATGATAAGCTTCGAGAGTGAGCTTTTCGGGAAAGTAAGATGGAGGCCACCTGAATGTTTCCGCCCTTGTTTTAAAGGATGTAAGGGCTGTAAAAATTATGGGAGCCAGCATAATAGAAAGAATTATTATCAGGAGCAGGTATGATGTAAGAGGTTTTTCCAGAATTCTCGCGATTATTTTTCTCATTTAAATATTCACTCCTTCTTGAGGATGAGATACATATAGAAACTGGCAAAACTCGATATGAGAAACAACATTATAACACCGGCCGCCGATCCGGTGCCGTAATTGGTTCTCAGCCAGAGTTGCTCAATAATGTAGAGGCTTAAAACATAGGTGGATCTGGCCGGACCTCCTCCGGTCATGGAAAATATAACATCGATGGTCCTGAAGCTGATCATACTGGTGATGAGAAGTCCTATAAACACCATATTTTTAATAAGAGGCAAAGTTATGTGTCTGAAGGAGGCGATACAGTCAGCCCCATCTACTGTCGCCGCATCATACAGCTCCCGTGGGATACTCTCTATACCTGCGAGTGCGAAAATGCACATAAAGGGAATTCGAACCCAGGAATCGGCAATTATGCATGCTACCATAGACAGTACCGGGTTGGAAAAAATAGGGAGAGGTTCGGATATTAACCTCAGCTTCATGAGAAGGTCGCTGAAAACGCCGACATTGGGGTTAAATATCCATCTCCATATAAAACCCGAAATAACCAGAGGTACTGCCCAGGAGAACATGGCCAATGATCTGAAGATTCCTGAACCTCTGGTGATCCTGGATAATAGTACAGCAATAATTAAGCCGCCGCAGAATGTCAAACTCGTCGCTCCCCCGGCGTATATCACCGTTTTCTGTAAACTCAGCCAGAAGAGACGATCACCGAAAATGTATTTGTAATTTTTAAGTCCGGTAAAAGTTACCGGGTGTATAGGGGTGTAATGCAGGAAGCTTGCTATGAAAAGGGTGGCAAGCGGAAATATTACTAAAGCGAGGATTATGACAAGACCGGGGATACTAAGAATAACACCGTATTTGCTATTGGTTATTCTCATCCTTTCACCTTACGCTCGATAAAAATCTTATACTCAATGCCCGCAATGTTACAGATGTCTTTTTTTTCGTTCACATAGTTGCTGTAAACCGTATGTACATGATTTTCTCCAGGCTCGCTTATCAGTTAACCGGCATCTGCGAACAGTTTCATAAATCCCCGGGGCCATTCCGGAAAGGTTTCTTTGAGCTTTTCCCCGGGATATGAGAAAAAGGGTTCAAGCTTCCGGTAGGTACGAGTTACACGCTGCACCCTGATCCTTGATCCTTTTACTTGAACCCTTTGCCTCTATAACTTTTAATTCCCTTTCAAGCGCGATGTGCTGCACGCCTGAATACAAAGACATATTAACTTTTGAGTAAAACGCTTTTCTCGAAAAAAGCTATTGCATTTCATTGATATCCTTTTGCAGAGCCTTCAGGGCCGAAGCCTGGTCTATTTGCCCCATTATCACTTTGTGGAGATATTCTTTGACCATCTCTAATGCCGCTTCCGTTTGAGGAGGAAACGGTTCTCCCATATGCTGAGCAACCGCTTCAGCTCTCACATCGGGATACTCTACCTCAGCTTTTATGACAGGATGATCATACACAGTTATCATACATGACTCATTGCCCTCCACATAAAGTTCATTGAACTGTGCCTGATAGCTTCTCAGGAAGTCGATCCAGAGCATGGCAGCTGCTTTTTTCTCAGTGGAAATAAAATTGTTAATTGCCCATGTGTCGGGTTCCCCCAAACTCCGTCCGTGAATGCCCACGCCCCTCCAGGCAGGAGAGGGAATTACCTCCCAATCACCCTGTATCATTCCTGCATATTCCGGATTTCCGAAATTCTTCATAAAAACGCTGCCGCCGACAAGGAATCCTGCTTTATCCTTGGCAAATACTTCAGGAGCATCCGGCCAATTGTACTCGATTGATTCCGTGGCGGTACCTCCCTTTACCCAAAGGTCTGTCATAAGGTTCCATACCTCCGGATCCATCATGACTTTACCATTTTTTTCGATTTTTACATCTTTCGCATAGGTAATCGCAGCCCAGAGCCTGTACACTGAGTCGGGATCTCCTACTGAACACACCATGCCTGTATGGCCGGGACCCTTGTTTGCTCTGGCCCACGAGTCAACTTTTTTACTTGCCCCAACCAACTCCTGCCAGGTATCCGGAACTCCCACTCCGGCTTTTTCCAGCCAGGAAGGCCGGTAAAAGAGATACTCACCCCAGAGAGTAAGCGGTGCAGCATAAAAGTGTCCATCCATCGCACTCATACTCATCAATACTCCCGCCGGATAAAGCTTGTGCACTTCAGGGGGAAATAACTCGTCAACAGGATAGATCCAACCCGCAGAGCTTAAGATTGATGTATCAATCATCGCACGGTCCACGTAGAACAGATCAACATCAGTTGATTTAGACATTGCCGCGGCAAGAGTTTTTGGCCAGATTAATGCGTCTTTCATTTCTATTAGTTCCAGATGGACTCCGGTCATCTTTTCAAATATCGTTGCATTGATAACAGTTGCAGGGTCATGCACTAAACTGCCGGAGTTCGTAAGCACCAATTTTTTAACTCCCCCTATGGCCTTTTTCCATCCATCCGGAAGTACGTAGCCGGTAAGCATTGCCTTCTTCCCTGCCAGTTTCACCCCATAATCCTCGAGCTCCTTAGGTATTACCTCTACAGGCCCCTGGCCTGTTATTCTCTCAAAAACAGATGCCGGGCTGTTCCAATCAATGTCGATAGTCTCGACCGGTGGTTCTGATGCTACCGTCAGGGTAAGTGGAGCAAAGCTGATGGTGACTATTACTAACAGCAGAAAAATTTTCATTACTTTCATTTTCTTCCTCCTTATAAATTGTTTACATGGTTCGAACTTCATTCCTGAGCTGAAGCGGCCCGCCCGCCTTCTCATCCCCCTTTCTTGCCTTTGTTTTCCAGCTACTATTCTACTATAAAAAAGAGCAGTTTATCTTCAATTTTA
>JAUVYC010000051.1 GCA_030603285.1 Spirochaetota bacterium | reverse complement strand
GGTAAAGTATTTTATTTAGTACAAAGTTTATAAAAGATCTATTCCGAGTACCTTCATAACAATTGCCTTGTTTTTTTGGCAAGGAAATTCTAAAAATCAAGAATGCGGCTTGTCCGCATTAGGGATAAAGGAATGGCGATTTTAAAATGCACCAGGTCGCTTCTTATAAATACAACTGTAGCCAAACAACTCCAGATAAGACTAACGAAGGAGGAGTTACCTCTCGCTTCTATAAATGTAGAGCCCATGAAAAAGATGAATGATACCATTATGAATGGACCTACACCGCCAAAGAATCCTCCATAAATTCCCAGGGAAAAAGCTATCAGGACAACTGCTATTTTCCTCTTAAGGGTGAAGTCAACTGTTTTCGTGTTCAGCCCCAACTCTCTTTTTACCAGCATGAAACAGGCGGTCATGATTATCAGGACGGAGATAATAATTTCAATAATTTGAGGCCTGGTGGTAATAACAATTTTGGCACCTAAAATTGCGCCTGCCGACATAACTGCTGCAAAAGGCATCGCCTGCTTCAAGTTCACTTTTTTATTTCGAAGATAATTGGCACTTAAGGAGAGGCATGAAAATATGTTGGAGAACCTGTTTGTTCCGATTGCCAGATGCGGAGGTATACCAAATAATATCATGGCAGGAACGATTATAAGCGTTGAACCTCCTACCATCCCTCCTAGAACAGTAGCAAAAAAGGCAATAATACAGATAAATACTATACTTACTGGCTCTATGGCAAACATTTCATAAGTCTCAACAGAGTTGCTCTACTTTGTTGCTTTAGGGTTCAAACTGTTTCTTAAAACCGGTATTAAATCAGTAGCATATGGCAGAACAAGGATTTTCCTGTTATCACCGGGATTTTTCCCTGCCATTTTTAAGGCATGTTCAACGGAAGCTGCTCTTTCGAAAAACATACTCTTTAAATCTTCCTCAGAAATCCCGTCTGTAACTATGATGATTCTGTGCCGTACTAAAGCTCTCGCCCACATCATAGCTTTCCCGGAATGCTCACTTGTAAAACCTTCACTTTTAAATCGCTCAATGACCTGCTCCGGGCTTCTGGCCTCCTGAAGCCACCCTTTGAACTTGCCTATCCCATCCTGACATTCGGCTGCAAGAATTATCACACCACCTTTTTTTTGAAACATTTCTGCAGCAGAGACGGCTTTCTGCGCCTGGTGGAGGTTAATATCCTTGGGATATCCGCCGGGGCTTGTGATTGTAATGTCTGATTCTTCAGATATCTTTACCTTACATCTATCATCAAGGTATTTCACGCCCTCCAGGAAAGCCTCCTGTGAATCACCAGCAACTACCCTTGATACCTGTTTCCGGTCATTCTGGATCACGTTCAATATGAAATCCACACCTGCCATTCTTGCCGCCTCGACTGCCTCCTCATGGAACCCGTTTCCATCTATCCAGCCCATAGCCGGTTTATAGGGACGCAGAGGAAATGAATGATGTATGTTTAAGGTCTCCTGGCCAATTACTCCTGGTAAGATGCTCTTCCTGCCACCTCCATAGCCCATGGAATGATGTACAGCAATAGTCCCTGTCAGTATCTTTACATCCGCTGAAGCCAGATAGCTGTTTACGTGAATGGGGAGCCCCCTGATGGTATTACCAAGATAGCTCAGGCATAGGTTATCCCGGCAGTTGTGATTGATGATTTTGTATCCATCTGCAATCTCGGCTCCCAGAAGCCCTTGCAATTCCTCCGGCGTATTTGGACGGTGATTACCGGCAGCAACTATTATAATTATATTTGTCTTATTCACCCCTCCCCTGGACAGTTCTCGAATGATCTCCGGCAATAACAAATATGAAGGCGTAGGTCTGGTTATGTCATTTACCACAACAGCAACCTTGCTCTGGGGCGTACAGATTTGCGATAGTTCAGGAGATCCTGTGGGGTTTTTTAATGCCCTTCTTACAGCCAGCTGAGGATCACTGACTGCAGGAATGTTTTTTGTTTTGATGATTATAGAATCAGCGGGAATATCCACAAGAAAGTACGACTTTCCATAGGGCAGCTTTATTTGCATTAACCCTGCCTTATCTGTCATGGCAACTTCATCCTTTTTACTATTTGAATTTTTTCGTTGGTTCATACAATTTTCTAAACAAGAAGACTTGTAAGTTGCGGTAGTTCACTCAGATCCTCTAATTTTCGAACAATCTCAATGATCCTTAAGGCCTTTTCTTTACTGATAATCCCACTTGAAAGATGAAGGAACTTGCGTTCTACTTCTTCTGCCCTCATAGGATTGTCTGGTGAACCTTTAGGGTGTTCCACGTATGCCGAAACAATACTTCCATCCTGCAGATGTATTTCAACATTACTTGAAAACTTCTCTGGATACCAACGATCAATCTCTTTATCTAAAACTACCTTAATTTTTTTTGTCAACTGCAGTATTTCTGGGGCTCTGATACGCTCTTCAGAAAATTGATCCATGGTAACTTCCCCGTCAATTACAGCCACCGCTACAGCGTATTTTAAACTCATCTGTGCCTGAAGAACGCTTAGAGGCTCATAATCCCAGCCGCACTGCAGTATAACTCCACCGCTTGTATTCACTACAATTTCCTTTATGTCTTCCGGTGCTATTTTATTGTCATTCTTTAATTTCAAAGCAGCATCAATGGAAGAGTGAACACTTGCACAGTTTGGATAGGGTTTCAAACAGAGAAAGCCCGTTTCGTAAATTTCACCCAATCCTTCAATAATGCGGGCCAGATCAAACTCATTGGATGTTGCCTGGCAAAACCCGCCATCCTCGGCTTCCAGAATCTGACCAGGGCCGAAAAAACCTCTCCTGGCCAGCTCAGCGGCAATAATTCCACTATGGGCAGCCTTACCCGGGTGAAACCGCTTGCTCATGGAGCCATCAGCCGTAAAAGCCCAGAGCCCTCCGGATTGTGTCCCTGCCAGCCCCAGGGCACTTGACATTTGATTATAATCAAGGCTAAGGATTTTACCCACAGCAGCAGCAGCTCCAAAAGGACCGCAGGTTCCTGTAAGGTGCCATCCTCTACTGCGGGAGGCTTTCGGGCCTGTTCCCAGACTGATGCGTATCATTGTCTCATATCCTGCTGCCACAGCAGTGATCAGCTCACGCCCGCTGATTCCTTCTTTTTCTCCAAAGGTAACAGCAGCAGGAATAACCACAGCCCCTGGGTGAACTTTGGCATTATGATAATCGTCGAAATCAAAGCTGTGGATCATACTGCCAAGTCCCATAACGATATTATGGCAGGGACCCCGGTAACCATCGGCCCATAATGCAGCCTCTTCCTTGCCCCCATAATCCTTTACCATCTGGTTGATTATTCTTGCCCATGGAGCCGCTGAACCGAACAATCCACAGCCAAGGGCATCTAAAAACGCCATTTTAACAGCATACAGACAGTTTGGGGGTATATTCTCAAATTTGAGCTCGGTAATAAACCGGGATAGGGCTTCTGTCGGTTTTTTGTTAGTCATAATCCTATTTCTTACCTTTTACTTAAACTTATAGCACAGTCAAGGCTCAATACTACAGCGATACTTCTCGTTTCAAGGGTGATTGAGGTACGTTTGCCAGCGGTAAAAGACCACCTGCAAAGCAGGTGGTGGTTCCCAAGCCAAAAGGTTTTAAAGGCATAACCTTTGAATTAATCTTTTTTGAAATATTATATACCACCTCCAAAGGAGGTGGCTTCCTTTTGGCGGTGAAGAAGCGGTGCATACGAATTATTTTGTGTCATAGAACTGCACTTTAGTCAATGTAATCTGTAAGTGTCGCTGTAGTACCTTAATACTGATTTTCTGGCCCAATAGGCAAGAAAATCTTTTTAATCTTGAATGTGGTTTATCCACATTAGGGTTAAGGCAATTCTTTTTGGCTTACTTGAGTCGAAAAAAAAGCGATCTCTTGTTTGACCCTTACACGACTTTTTCTATACCCCCTCTTGCGATCTCGGATGCCTTCAACTTAAGGGAAAGAAAGGTCAATATCGCAGTTGCAACAACCAATCCTATTGAAAGAGGGCTACCTAACAATGCCTGAATCCAGTTTCCATGGGAAATAATCAGTGCCCTTCGCATATTAGCTTCCATCATAGGTGCAATTAAAAAGCTAATCACAAGAGGGGCAGATGGAATACCAAACACTCTCATACCATAGCCCACCAGTCCAAAGACCAGGGCAAGGATTACATCATAATGATTTCCCCGATATGCAAAACTGCCTATAGTAGCCATCACGAAGATCAAAGGAACTAAAAGAGGTTTAGGAAGAAGCCCAAGCCTGGTATATAACCTGCCGAAGATCCGGCCTATTCCGAAGTTGAATGCATTGGCAGCAATCAAGATCATGAAGAGGGCATATACGATTTCGGGATACAGCTTAAACAGCCTGGGAGAAGGGGTGATTCCCTGAAGCATTAAAGCCCCTCCTATCAAGGCTGCAGAAATACTTCCAGGAATTCCAAAGGCAAGCAGAGGAATGAGTGTAGGGCCCACGGTTGCATTATTACCCGCCTCAGCAGCAGCTACTCCTTCCAGCACACCTTCACCGATTTTCTTGTCAGGAGATACCTGCCTGGCTACGCCATAGGAAAGAAAAGCCCCTACTGTAGAGCCCAGTCCCGGTAAAAACCCCACAAAAGAGCCTACAAAAAACCCGATTAACATCTCCTTCCAGCAGCGCAGGTATTCTTTCATGGTTAGACCAGCGCCTTCTTTAAAAAAACCTTTAACAATATTAACCTTGACTTTCTCTACTACTCCACTTTCCTTTAAAAGCTTAATACCCTCCTCGAGCATTGTCGAAAGGGCAAATATACCTATCATAAGAGGAATAAAAGGGATACCGCCAGCAAGCCAATATACACCAAAGGTCATCCTGGGCACTGCGCTCACAGGATCAGTGCCGATTGTGGCCAGAAAAATTCCCAGGCTGGCGCTTAATAATCCTTTAACAATATGTTTGCCGCTTAAAGCCCCAATTAAGGTAAAAGCAAGCACCACAAGCCAGAATCGTTCGGCAGGCCCAAATTTAAGCGCTACCATAGCCAGAGGTGGCGCAACACAAATAGTAACCAGGTCACTGGCAGTATCCGCGGTTACAGAAGACGCTAAGGCCATCTCAACAGCCTTACGGCCATGACCCCTTTTCATCAACTTATATCCATCATATACAGTAGCAGCAGCCTCAGAGGTGCCCGGAGTGGCAAAGCTTATTGCAGAAATCGAGCCTCCGTAAACAGCTCCTTTATACAATCCAATTAAAAGGCCCAATGCCGGAGCAACAGGCATGGTAAAAGTGAGGGGCAGCATTATAGCAATACCCGTGGCTGCACTCAAACCTGGTATGGCCCCAACGCCCACTCCCACGGTTACCCCTATAGCCATCCACAGAAAAACTTCAGGAGTAAAAAAAAGTTGAAATGCTTCTTTTAATGCCTCTGGTTGGAACATTTTTCTTCCTTAAAAAAAACAAAATTTAAAAAGGCAATATTCTGCCCAAAATACCAGGAGGCAGCCTAACACCTATACAGGTAAAGACACCATAAACTATCACTGTCATTATCACTGCAGAAAGCGCGCATTTACGCCATGATTTTAAACCGAGAATATAGATAAAAAACAGAAGGTAAACAGGTGTAATAATCAAAAATCCTATTTTTCGCATTATTGTAAAATAAAAGCCGGTTGCTGCCAATATCAAGATACCGCCAAGAAAATATTTAAACGTAAAGACCTCGACACCTTCAGGAACTTCCCTGCGGCGAGCATCAAAAACCATAATAACAGAGAAAATAATCAGAAGAACTACACCCACAACAGGGAAAAATCCCAGAGTAAAACCGTCCCGGACCTCTCTATGAACCCAGGGAGTAAGCTCAAGATATACAAGAAAGACAATAAGGCAAATAGAAAATATAAGACCAATCCCCTGATTGCGTCTTAGCCACTTACGGACTCTTTTCATCAGCTTTTTACCTTTACAATTATAAATGCAGCTCGGGTGGGTTGAACCCACCTGAGCTGCAGATCCAACAACTTTTGGCTTTATAACAGCCTGATTGCTCGCTTCATACCTTCCACCAGTTTCCTGTAAGCCTCCTGGGCTTCATCATAAGGGAGAAAAATAATTTCCTCTCCCAATTTTTTGATGAATTTTTTTACGGCGTCGTCTTGAAGGAGGCTGTCCATTTTCTCAGAGAAGAACACTACTATCTCATCAGGGGTGTCGGGATGGACGCCAACCCATCTGGGGAATGCCATACCGTCAAAACCAAGATCCTTAGCACTGGGAACATTTTCAAATCCTTTGGCTGTAATAGGTATCTCGCTGGTGTTAATTACGGCAACAGCTTCCTCCGGAACTATGGTTTGAACGGTTGAAAAGGTTGCTGAAGCTGTGTCAATATGTCCTCCCAGAAAATCAGCTATCCCATCTGCAGTGCTGTCATAGGGAACCAGAGTTACCTCTATACCGGCCTGATCAAATATGTTGGCCTGCCCCATGACATGAGATGTGGTTCCACCGACAGTAAGCTTGCCAGGATTTTGCCTGGCATACGCCACCAGCCCTTCCCAGGTCGACCAGGGTGCATCAGGCTTTGCTACAAGGACTGCTCTGAAGGCAGAGACATAGCAAACAATCTTAATATCGAAGGGGCTTATGGGAGGTTTTTCTTCTTTCAGCAAGGCAATCACCGGGGTGGTGCTGCCCTGGATTACGGTATAGCCATCAGCCGGTTTTTTCAACCCTTCTCTCCAGCCGACAATACCATCGGCACCCGGAATATTTACCACATGCCAGGCCTGGCCAAAGTGGTCTACTGCTGCTGAAGACATAATACGTGACCAGCGGTCTGTGCCACCGCCGGCAGCGAAAACACAAATGTAGGTAATCATCTTTGCCGGATATTCTGCATCTTCAACTGGAGCCTCCCCCGCAAAGACTAATCCGTTTCCTATCAACAGAAAAATCACCGCCGATAAGATAATAACCTTGATAAACCTTGTTTTCATTTTTTATTTTCCTCCTTATATTTTTGAATCAGGTTCAGATCACTCTTTTTAACTCCACCTCCTTTTTCTACAGCTTTTATATTAAAAAACACTCATATTTAATCACAAATTGACTTTTTTGTCAATAAATATTTTACCGGAATTCGATTTTTTAGCATGTTTTGAACTTGACATTTGAACTCATTTATGAGAAAATTATAAAAAATTTCATAACTACCCGGGAAACCCAGTTAAAAGCAGGGATGGTATTGAAAACAAAAGGAGTGTAAAGGCTATGCCAAAAACTATAACGCAAAAGATACTGGAGGCCCATTCGGTTTCTCAAAAAAAGGAATATGCACCAGGCCAGGAGATAGCCATCCGGATTGATCAGACCCTGACTCAAGACGCTACAGGTACAATGGCGTATCTACAATTTGAGACACTTGAAATTGATCTGGTAGACACAAAGATTTCGGTCAATTATGTCGATCATAACACGCTCCAGATGGGACCTGAAAATGCTGATGATCACCGATACCTTCAGACCATCGCTGCTAAATACGGTATTATCTTTTCCAGGGCAGGTAATGGAATATGTCATCAGGTACATCTGGAACGGTTTTCTAAACCCGGGGAAACACTGCTGGGCTCCGACAGCCATATTCCTACATGTGGAGGAGTGGGCATGATTGCAATTGGTGCAGGGGGACTGGATGTTGCAGTTGCTATGGGTAGAGGAACATTCTTTTTATCATACCCTAAGGTGATTAAAATTCACCTTTATGGTAAATTAAAACCGTGGGTCAGCGCTAAAGATGTGGTATTAACGGTTCTTGAGATTTTTTCTACCAGGGGAAACGTAGGGTATGTTTTTGAGTATGGTGGAGAAGGGGTTAAAACTCTTTCTGTGCCTGAGCGTGCTACAATTACAAACATGGGCACAGAGTGCGGAGTGACCACCTCAATTTTCCCGAGCGATGAAAGGACAAGAGAGTTTTTAAAGGCCCAGTGCAGAGAAAGCGATTGGGCTCCAATTCAAGCCGATGAAGATGCTGTGTACGACAGTGTCGTAAAGATCGATCTGGGCGAAATTGTACCAAAGGTGGCATGCCCCCACAGTCCGGGCAACATAAAACAGGTTAGGGATCTGGCGGGATTAAAAATTAAGCAGGTTTGCATCGGGAGCTGTACCAACTCTTCATACAGAGATCTTATGGTAGCAGCGGAAATCCTCAAAGGAAAAACAATCCATCCGGATGTGAGCGCAGTGGTGGCACCGGGATCAAGACAGGTTTTATTAATGATAGCTCGTGAATCGGCTCTGTATAATCTTCTTTCCAGCGATCTTCGCCTTCTGGAGAGTTCCTGTGGATTTTGCTGTGGCATTGGTCAATCCCCACAGACAGATGCAGTATCCCTCAGGACAAGCAATAGGAATTTTCTTAACAGATCAGGTACAAAGAGCGCTCAAGTCTACCTGGTAAGTCCTGAAACAGCCGCTGCCTCAGCTTTAACTGGTGAGATCACAGATCCAAGAGATCTTGGTACTCCATATCCACATATATGGATACCCGATAAGTTCATCATTGATGACAGCATGTTTATTCAGCCTTCTGAACGCCCGGAAAGGATAGAAATTTACAGGGGACCACACATGGGCACAGTGCCCCTCAGCAAACCTCTTCCGGAGAATATTCTTGGTGAGGTCACAATAAAACTCGGTGATAATGTAACGACCGATCATATCGTCCCCGCCGGATCAAGATTGAAGTATCGGGCGAACGCTGCAAAATATGCAGAATTTACTTTTGAAGTTGTTGACCCATCTTTTTATGAACGTGCCGCCACTATCAGGGATCAGGGTAGAGATAACATTATCGTGGCCGGCTTGAGCTATGGCCAGGGTTCCTCAAGAGAGCACGCAGCCCTCTGTCCTATGTATCTCGGCGTAAGGGCTTTACTGGCCAAATCTATTGAAAGGATCCATAAGGCAAATCTCATTAACTTTGGAATTGTTCCCTTCACCTTTGTTAATGAAGCTGACTACGACTGGATTGACCAGGGCGATGAACTGGAGATTCCCGACACACGACATTTATTACAGGAAAATAAAAAAATCCCTGTCTTCAACAAAACAAAGAACAAAACATTAGAGGCTTCTGTTGAACTTTCGGAAAGGGAGAAGGAGATCATACTTGCGGGAGGAACATTGCCATATATTAAGGAAACCCAAAAGAATAATCCAACTTAGGCTGTGATAGAGGTTAAAGACATAGCAGGAAAGGAGTACGAGCTGTGCAGGTAAGAATACCGGCTGTGTATATGAGAGGCGGCAGCAGCAAAGCAGTTTTTTTTCATGAAAACCATCTACCCAGGGATCCCGAGATCAGGGATAGTGTCATTCTGGCTGTATACGGGAGCCCCGATCCCAATCGGCGTCAAATCGACGGCATGGGGGGAGCCGTTTCAACTACTAGCAAGACCGCTATTATAAGCCCTTCAAAAGACCCGGATTTCGATGTTAACTATACCTTCGGTCAGGTCGCAATCGATAAGCCCATGATCGACTACCAGGGAAACTGCGGCAATATTTCTTCAGCAGTGGGTCCCTTTGCTATTGATGAAGGTCTGGTAAATGCAGAAGGGCCTGTTACCAGAGTTCGGATCTTTCAGACAAATACAAAAAAACTAATTATAGCTGAAGTTCCGGTGCAGGACGGTCTCCACCAGATAGAAGGTGACTATAAAGTTGACGGAGTGCCGGGTACAGGTGCCAGGATAACCCTTCGCTTTTTTGATCCAGGCGGATCAGTTACAGATAAGCTTTTACCAACAGGTAATGTTAAGGACACTATAGAGGCACCTGGCATTGGTAGATTCACTGTTTCAATTGTTGATGCGGCAAATCCTGTGGTTTTTGTACGCGCTGAGGAACTGGGGCTCAAGGGTACGGAAATTGCCGAGATTGATGCAGGTGTCGAAATCAGAGAGAAGCTTGAGGCAATAAGGAGCGGGGCAGCAGTGATGATCGGACTTGCATCAACTCCAGGAGAGGCAACTGATAGGAGCCAGGCTGTGCCAAAGATAGCTTTTATCAGCAAACCTCAGAGTTATAAGGCTGTGGATGGAAAAATCATCAGAGAAGAAGAAATAGACATTACAGCAAGAATTATGTCAATGGGGACTTTACATAAAGCATACGCACTTACAGGCGCTATCTGCACCACAGGGGCAGCCAGGATTGATGAAACTATTGTTAATGAATTGGTGCGCAAGAGCGCTCTCAAGAAAAAAGAAATTCGACTTGGTCATCCCGGAGGAATTATCCCAATTGAGCCAGAAGTAGAGAATAGAGGGAATACATTTGAATATATTAAAGCGGCGGCTGGGCGCACAGCCCGACGTTTGATGGAGGGATATGTATACGTTCCACAAAAGTACTTCCATAAACTTGAATGCGGCTTGTCCGCATTAGGAAAATAAAAGGTGAAAACTGCACTTTTATTAAGGAATGTTTTAGCCCGTGAGGATACGGTTCTTGTCCCCGGGGCTTACGATGCTTTAAGTGCCAGGATTCTCAAGCAGGCCGGATTTGAAGTGATCTATATGACCGGTTCGAGGGTTACTTTAAGCCTTGACGGATGGCCCGATGAAGGAGTAATAAAATGGATTTAACCCGGGAGGTTAAAAAACGGGTTCTTGATGAGGGAATTGATCTTGTGGGGATTACCCCGGTCGATAGGCTTAAAGATGCTCCTGAAGGACGCAGACCAACGGATATCCTCCCCACTGCAAATTGTGTTATCGCATCAGCTATTCATGTCCTGGATTCTGTGTATGATCTTCCCCATACAAGGTATGAATACACTAATCAATTCTTTGTCCTGAACTCGATCCTGAATAATACAGCATTTAAGGTTTCCAGATATCTTGAATTACAGGGATACCGCACTATACCCATTCCAGCTGCCTACCCCAGAATAAATAAATTAATCTGCGGAGTCTTTTCCCACCGCCATGCGGCTGTACAGGCAGGTCTGGGAGAAATAGCTCTAAACAATATGTTAACCACAACCAGGTTCGGTTCAAGAGTCAGGCTGGTCACTATTATTACAGAGGCACCCCTTAAACCAGATTCTCCCTACAGTGATAAAATATGCGAAGAAGTCAGAGATAAATGTAGACTTTTTTGCATAAAAAACTGCCCTGTTCAAGCCATCAGTGAAAATGGGAAGGTAAACAAGACAAAGTGCCTGTTTTATCAGGAGCAGATCATGCCCTGGAGCGCAGCCGAGTTGAGATGCGGTATCTGTATAAGTAATTGCCCTATTGGTAAACCTGAATGGAAAATCACGTCTGGTTCCCGTTCCCAGAAAGTGATGGAATTGAAAAAGAATTGGACTGGATCTCAGTAGTAGAAACACTGAATAGACTTTAACGAGTAATCTACAAAGATGTTTCTACATTAGTTGTAACTATTCAAGTATTAACCACAGAGACTGAAGAATACAACTATATTACCGAGGACACGGTAATATAGTTATATTCCTGAGAAATAAAGGTTTTATTTTAGATTTTTCGGTAAATTTATGAAAATCTTCTGAATTTTAATTTTAAAATTATATTTTTAAATAGTTTTATATAATATCTAAACCTCTGTGACCCTGTGGCTGAATAGATACAAATCGAGGTGCAAATGAGCTATCCCATTTCAATGAAAGAAAGCATAAAAACACTGGAATCCACAAGGGATGAGAGGCTTAAAGAAGAGATACCGCGTCTATCTCTTGAAGAGAGGGAAAAGCTAATCAGATCCTACCATCCACAGCACAGGGATGGAGCACAGCGGAAACTTAAGGTCGGCGTTAATAAGGGAGAACTGATCCCTAATGAAATTGCCGACCTATTCGAAGCCAAAAGCCGGATCGATCCGGATAAAATAGATCTTAATAATCCTGACTACTCGGTAGACGTTCTGGTTATTGGAGGCGGGGGTGGGGGTGCTTCAGCCGCACTCCTGGCTCAAGAGACCGGTGCCCATGTGCTGCTGATTACCAAGCTTCGATTCGGCGATTCAAACACCATAATGTCTGAAGGGGGTATCCAGGCAGCAGTCGATGAACAAGACTCTCCTTTACTGCAC